>DASRBU010000139.1:0-14678 GCA_035653475.1 Candidatus Dormiibacterota bacterium
GGCGTCGTGGCCGCGGGTGATCTGGGCCAGGGCGACCATGGCCAGGCCCTGGAGCCCGCCCACCGAGAGGTCGATGCCCGCGACCAGCAGCACGAAGGTCTGGCCCAGGGCGACCACGCCCAGGAACCCCATCTGTCGGACGACGTTGCCCAGGTTCTGGACCGAGTAGAAGTGGGGGGCGAAGATCGCCGCCGCCAGCAGCACCAGCCCCACCCCGGCCAGTGAGGCGAGCGGCTCCAGCCCGGCTCGGGCCAGCTCGCGGACGTGTCCCAACCGGCCCTGGCCCGCCGCCTCCTCGACCCGGCGGTCGGTGGTCGTGGCCACCTCAGCCCTCCCCTCCCGTGCAGAACCGGCGGGCGGTGCGGGCGTAGACCGCCGCCGCCTGCTCCAGGGCGGCCACCGAGACGCGCTCGTCGGGGGCGTGGGCGCGGGGGAGGAGGCCCGGGCCGGCGGCGGGCAGGGTGGGGATGCCGGCCAAGCCCTGGAGCCAGGCGGCGTCCGTGGTCCCGGGGAACACCGCCCGGGGCGGCCGCCGCCCCACGACCTCGGCCAGGGCGGACTCCAGGCAGCGCACCAGGGGGTGCCCGGCGGCGATCTCGGTGGGGGGGAGCCAGTCCCGGGGCGCCGGCTCGAAGGCGACCTCGGCCCGGAGGCTGGCGTTCCTCTCCCGCTGCCGGGCCAGGAAGTCGGCCAGGTCCCGATCGAACGCCGCTCGGGTCATCCCGGGCAGGGTGCGCACGTCGACCGCGAACCGGGCCTGGCCCGGGACCACCCCGAAGTCCACCCCTCCCTCCACCCGCACCCCCGGGTTGACGGTGACCCGCCATCCCGGCCAGGCCCTCCGGGGGGCGCGGGGCCGGAAGCGCCGGAAGGCGAGGAGGAGGCGGGCCGCCTCCTGGGTGGCGCTGATCAGCCCGATCCGATCCGAGAGGCTGGAGTGGCCCTGGTCGCCGAGGACGCGAATCGAGAGGTTGGCGATCCCACGGCTGACCAGGTGGAGCTGGTCCCAGTCGGCCTCCAGCCCTCCCGGCTCCCCGATCAGGATCGCGTCCGCTTCGACCAGGCCGCGCTCGGCCAGGTAGCGGGCGCCATGGAGACCGCCTCGCTCCTCGTCGGCGACCAGGAGGAGGCTCAGCCGGCCCCGGGCCGGAGGCCGGGCGGCGAGCTCGGCCGCCGCCTCGATCATGGCCGCCACCGCCCCCTTCATGTCGCAGGCACCGAGGCCGTACAGCTCCCCGTCGATCACCCGCGGCCGGAGCGGGTCGAGGCTCCAGCCCTCGCCCGGAGGCTTGGTGTCGAGGTGGCCGCAGAGGCAGAGGTGGCGGCCGCCGGGCCCGAAGTCGAGGGTCGACAGGAGGTTGGGCCGCTCGGCGTGGCCGGCCAGGATGCGGGGCCGGGGCAGCGCGCGCTCGGCGAGCGCGGCGCAGACCACCTCGGCGATGCGCCGCTCATCCCCGGGAGGGTTGTCGCTCCTGGCCTCGATGAGGCGACGGGCGAGGGCGACCACGCCGCCCGACGTGCTCACCCGCCCCTCCCTCGCTGCGATCCGGTCCGGCCGTCGTCAAATTTGGAACGGCGGTCCATTTTTGATAACCTTAGCCCGTGACTCCCGGGGAACGCAACCACGGGGGGAGCGTCGACCGCACCGGTCCCAAGGCGCTGACCAAGGGCCTGCTGCTCCTCAGGGTGCTGGCCGACAGCCCCACCGGGCTCCAGCTGGCCGAGCTCTGCCGCCGGGTGGGCCTGCCCAAGCCGACCACCCTCCGTCTGCTGGGTCCGCTGCTCGACTTCGGGCTGGTGGACTGCAGGAATGGGGGCCGCTACCGCCTGGGCCCCGAGTGCTTGGTGCTGGGGGCGGCCTTCCGCGGCGCCCTCGACCTGCGGGCCGAGGCCGCCGACCTGTTGCACGCCCTGGTCGAGCTCTCCGGGGAGACCGTGCACCTGGCTGTTCCCGACCGGGGCCGGGTGCTGTACGTGGACAAGGTGGAGAGCCCGCACGCCCTGCGCATGGTCTCCCAGATCGGCGGCACCAACCCCCTCCACTGCACGGCCCTGGGCAAGGCCATGCTGGCCTTCGCCGGCGAGGAGCTGGTGCGGGCAGCGGTGACGGCGGGCCTGGAGCGGCGGACGCCGCGCACCATCGTCGAGCTCGGACAGCTGGAGGTCGAGCTGGAGCGGGTTCGCGAGCGGGGCTTCGCGATCGACGACGTGGAGAACGAGGCCGGCGTCCGCTGCGTCGGCGCGCCGGTCCTGGACGAGGAGGGCCGGGTGACCGCCGCCATCAGCGTGGCCGGGCCCGAGCACCGGCTCACCCGGGAGCGCGCGCTCGAGCTCGGTCCCCGGGTTCGGGCGGCCGCGGAGGAGCTCTCCCGGCGGCTGGGACACCGCGGCGAGGCGCGTTTGCGCCAGGACCACGGTGACGAGGAGGTGAGCGTGGGGAGATGAGGGGATGACGGAGGACGAGAGCTGGCGGGGCAAGATCGGGCGGCTCGAGCGAGAGGAGCTGGACCGCTTCCTGGCCGAGGGTCACCTCATGCGGCTCGCCTGCCTGGACGAGCAGGGGTGGCCGTACGTGATCCCGGTCTGGCACGAGTGGGACGGCGAGGGCTGGTGGGTCATTCCCCGTGCCCGCTCGGTCTGGGCCCGCCATCTGCGGCGGGACCCGCGCTGCGCGGTCAGCGTCGACGAGGTGGGGACGCAGCGGAAGGTGATCGCCCAGTGCCGGGCCCGGCTGGTGGAGGAGCCCAACCTTGGGGGTCGCTGGGTGGGGATCGCGGAGCGGATGGCGGTTCGGTACCTGGGGGAGAACGGTCCCCGCTACCTGGCCCCGACGCTGGGTCAGCGGCGCTGGCTGTTCCACCTGGAGCCGGTGCGGATGCTGACCTGGCAGGGCGTGGAGTGGGCCACCCGTTACAAGGAGGCCCCCGAGGGCGGCGTCGTTGATCCCGGCGCCTGACGGCTGCCTGGTCGCCCTGGGCGAGGCCATGATCAGGCTCTCGCCGCCGGGCCGGCAGCGCCTCGAGCAGGCGAGTTCCCTGGAGGTGGAGGTCGGTGGCGCCGAGCTCAACGCCCTGGTTGCCTTCGCCCGCCTGGGCGGCCGGGCGAGGTGGGTCTCGCGCCTGGCCGCGACGGCGCTTGGCCGGCGCATCCAGGCCCATGCCCTGGCGCACCGGGTCGAGACGATGATCGACTGGGAGCCGGCCGGACGCACGGGGGTCTACTTCGTGGAGCGGGGAGCGATCCCGCGGCCGGGGGAGGTCCTCTACGAGCGGATGGGATCCGCCGCCACCGGGCTCTCCCCTGGGTGTTTCGATTGGTCAACGGCGCTCGACGGCGCGGCCGGATTCCACACCACCGGCATCACCCTCGCCCTCGGCGATGGTCCTCGCGCGGCCGCGCTGGAGGCGCTCGCCGCCGCCCGCCGCCAGGGATTGATAACAGGGTTCGACCTCAACTATCGGATGCGGCTATGGTCGCCGGACGTGGCCGTCCGGGCGGTGCGGGAGGCGCTGCCCCTGGTCGACGTCTTCTTCGCCACCGCCTTCGACCTGCGGCTGGTGCTGGCGATGGATGGCGAGCCGGTGGCGCTGGCCCGGGCGGTGCGGGAACGCTTCGGGGTGGGGCTGGTGGTGGTCGGCACCCGACGCCAGCTCGAGGCCCGGCTGGTGGAGCAGCAGGTGACGGCGGTCGGGGACCGGGTCGCGTCCAGCCCCGACTACCGGGCCGAGGTGGTCGATCCCCTGGGCGCGGGCGACGCGCTGGCCGGCGCCTTCTGGGCCGCCCGGCTGGCCGGGGCCGACCTCGACCAGGCGGCCGACCTGGCGGCGCGAGCCGCCGCCCTCAAGCACACCGTCCCCGGCGACGTGCTCGTCGCTGGCCCCGAGGACCTGGAAGCGCTCGGTCCCGGCCCCACCCGGAGGACCGTCATCCGATGAGCGCCATCAGCGCCGAGCAGGCCAAGGACCTCATCCTGGCCAGCCGCCTGGTGGCGATCCTGCGCCTGGACGACGGGGGTCGTGCCCCGGGGATCGCCGACGAGCTGGTCGAGGCCGGGGTCCGTGCCATCGAGGTCACCATGGAGACGCCGGGCGCGGCCGAGGCGCTGGCCACCCTCAGCGCTCGCTGGCCGGGAGAGGTGGCGATCGGGGCGGGGACGGTGCTGACCCTGGACGATCTGGAGGCGGCCCGCCGGGCGGGGGCCAGCTTCATCGTCTCGCCCGAGGTCAACCGGTCGGTGATCGAGGCGGCGCGCTCCGCGGGCCTGCTGGTGGTGCCCGGAGCCCTGACCGCGACCGAGGTCCTGCGGGCCTGGCGCGCCGGGGCTCAGATGGTCAAGGTCTTCCCCGCCGGCCCGGTGGGCCCCGGGTACCTGCGCGCCCTGCGGGGTCCGCTCCCCGGGATCCCGCTGGTTCCCACCGGGGGCATCGAGATCGAGGAGATCCCGGGCTACCTGACCGCCGGCGCCGCCGCGGTCGCCATCGGGTCCTGCCTGGTGCCGCGCTCCGGCGAGCGGAATGGGCTCTTCGAGCGCGCCCGCCGGGCGGTGCAGCTGGCGAGCCGGAGCCCATCGCAGGCGTCGTCTTCTCGATAGGGTCGACGTCCACCGACGGGCGCGATGGGCGAGGCGAGGTCGGCCCGCCGAGCCGGCGCCGGCCGGCGAGCGCTCGCGATCGCGCGCCGACCTCCACCGGAGGCGGACACGGCCCCTGGCCCCGGCTCCGCCGCTCACCACCTCCCGGCGAGCCTCAGGAGCAAGGCAGCCGTGGTCGCCGTGCCCTGGCGCACGTTCTCCAGCCGCAGGTTCTCGTTGGGGGCGTGGTTGCGCTGGTCGGGAGCGCCGTAGGGGACGTCGAAGACCGGGATCCCGAGCCCGACCGCGAAGGCGGCGTCGGGCAGCGAGCCGCCCGAGCAGGGGACCCGAAGCGGCCGGCGGCCGAACCCGGCCTCGACCGCGGCCAGCACGTCCTCGGCCTCGGGCCGGTCGAGCGGCGTCCGCGAGGGCAGGTAATGGCCGCGGTACTCCAGCTCCGCCTCCGGGGCGATCCGGGCCAGGTGGTTCCGGAGCAGCTCGAGCATGGCCTCGGGCCGCTGGTCGACGACCAGCCGGACGTCGAGGTAACAGGAGGCCTGGCTCGGGATCACGGTCTTGAACCCCTCGCCCCGGTAGCCGCCCTCGATGCCGTTCACGGTGAGGGTGGGCTGGAACATCAGCCGCTCCAGGGGCGGGACGTCCGGGGGGCCGTCGAGACGGACCGCCCCCACCGAGCGGCGTGCCGCCTCGGGGTCGAAGGGGATCTCGGCCAGGGCCTGGCGCTCGAGCTCGCTCGGGGGCACCACATCGTCGTAGAACCCGGGCACCCGCACCCGACCGTCCGGCCCCTTCAGCTCGGCCAGGATGCAGGCCAGGCGCCAGGCGGCGCTCGGGACCAGGTTTCCCCAGTTCCCGGAGTGGAGATCGGTGTCGGCCGTCCTGACCGTCAGCTTGAGCTTGAGCGCGCCCCTGACCCCGAAGACGACCTCGGGCCGTCCCTCGAGCCGGGTGGGACCGTCGGCGGTGAGGCAGAAGCGAGCGCCCTCGAGCTGGGGGCGTCGACGGGCGATGAACTCGGGCAGCTCCGCGCTCCCGATCTCCTCGTGGCCGTCCAGGACCAGTCGTACCCGGACCGGCACCCGGCCCAGGGTTCGGCGGATCGCGCGCACGGCGAAGATGTGGCAGAAGAACTGACCCTTGTTGTCGGCGCTCCCGCGGCCCCGGATGCGCCCGTCGCGCAGTAGCGGCTCGAAGGGCGGTGTCTCCCACGCCGGCTCCGGGTCGACGGGCTGGACATCGTGGTGACCGTAGAGGATCAGGCCGGGATCGCCGTCCCCGGTCTCGGCCAGCACGATCGGGTTGCCCGAGACCTCCTCCACCTCGGCCCGCCAGCCGTCGCGCTGGAGCAGGTCCCGGAGGTAGGCTGCCGACTCCTCCAGCCCACGACCGTGGGCGCTGACGCTGGGGATGCGAAGCGCCCCCAGCAGGTCCTCGAGGCCGGCCTCGACCACCTCCTCCACCGTCCCTCGAACCCGATCCCAGTCCCTCATCGTCTCCTCCTCAAGGACGAAACCGTCGCCATCTCAGCCTGAGGGATCACGACGCCCGGCGGTGGCGCCGGTGGGCGAAGGGTCCGTTCCCGGGACCGGCCGTGGCCCGGTCCCGGCGGTGAGGAGCCCGTCGTCGAGCGGTCCGAGTCACGCTCCCGACCGGGTGGCCCACCGACCTCCGGGGCCGAGACGTCCTTCGGGGACGCCGGGGGTCGGAGGTGCCGCTGGGCCAGCCTGGAGCGCCTCGGCGCTCGTCTCGCCGCCGGACCGACCGGTGGCCGGGCTCACCGGGACTTCCCCATCAACGCGGCGTCGCGGACGGCGACCCAGTCGGTCCGTACCTCGTGCGCACGGCCGATGCGAAGGACCGTCGCCTCGGCGAAGGGGCGGCCGACGATCTGCAGGCCTACCGGGAGGCGGCCGGCCGCGAGCCCGCAGGGAACGCTCAGGGCCGGGAGCCCGGCCACGTTGGCGACGATGCCGTGCTTGATCAGGCCGGACAGGTCGACGCGGCCCTCGGTGCCGCCCAGGAAGTCGCCGACCGACTCCTCCCTGGGCATGGTGGGGATGGGCAGGCTCGGGGCCAGGAGCGCGTCCAGCCGCTCCCGGCGGAACGCGTCCCGGATCGCCGCCTGGAACCAGCGCCGGGCTCGCTGCGCGGTCACGTAGTGGGCGGCGGGGATCAGGTTCCCGAACTCCAGCATGAGCCGGGTTCCGTCCTCGTAATCGGCGAGGCGCCGGCGCAGCCGCTCCCGGTGCGCCGCGCTCGCCTCGGGCTGCATCAGCGTCATGCCGATCACCGTGGCGTGGGCCAGCTCGGGGATGACGACGGGTACGATCTCGGCTCCGGCCGCGGCCAGCACGCGCTCCGCATCCCTCACCAGCGCCGCCACCTCCGGGTCGACGCCGGGCCCGTAGTAGTAGTCCCGATCGACGCCCAGGCGCAAGCCCTCCACGCCCTCCTCCAGCCCGGCCCGGTAGTCCGGCACCGGCGTCGCCGATGACATCGGGTCCAGCGGATCGTGCCCGGCGATCGCGCCTAGCATGATCGCGCAGTCCTCGACCGTGCGCGTCAGGGGTCCCACGTGGTCCAGGGACCAGCTCAAGGGCAGCACCCCGTGGCGGCTGACGCGGCCGAAGGTCGGTTTCAGCCCCACGATGCCCATGATCGAGGCCGGCACCCGGATCGAGCCGCCGGTGTCGGTCCCGATCGCGCCCATCGCCGATCCCACCGCCACCGCGACCCCGGAGCCCACGCTCGACCCGCCCGGGTACATGGTCTCGTGCCACGGGTTGCGCGTGACGGGGATGTTCTGCCCGTAGGCGAACTCGTGGGTCACCGTCTTGCCCACGATCACCGCCCCTGCCTCCCGCAGCCGCCGTACCACGGTGGCGTCGAACGAGGGCACGAACCCGGCCATGGCCCGCGAGCCGGCCTCGGTCGCCACCCCGGCCGTGTAGCACAGGTCCTTGACCGCGACCGGGATACCGTGCAAGGGCCCGCGCCGCCGCCCGACGCTGATCTCTCGGTCCGCGGCCGCCGCCTCCCGACGCGCGGCGTCGGCCGTCACCCGCGCGTAGGCGTGCAGCCGCGGCTCCGTCTCCTCCACCCGTGCCAGCACCGCATCGAGGAGTTCCAGCGCGCTGAACGAGCGCCGCTCCAGGCCCCGGGACGCGGCCGCGATCGTCATCCGGGCCAGCTCATGCATCCCACGCCGCCTCGAAGCGCGCCGCCGGCTCCAGGTCGGAGAGGTCCAGCCCCTCCAGGGCCTCGAACGCGGCCAGGTGGGCGCGCAGCATCCCGGCCAGCACGGGCACGTCGCCGGGTGGCACGTCGGCGTCGATCAGCCCGATCACGGCTTCCGCCGTCGATGAGTCGATGCGCATCTCAACCTCCCACCGGGGACCGCCGCGCGGCGCCGCGGCGCCGCACGGGTGCAACCGCACCGGGATCGCGACTCGCCCGCCGGCGCCACGGGCTCCGGTTCGAGCCGCGCGGGTCGAGGCGGGGCGTCGCCCCGCCGGGCTCGGGACCGATGCTCGCGGCCATCCGGCCGGCGTGGCCCCACCCACCGGCCCGGGGCCGGTGCCCTGGTCGGCGAGATCCAGGCCCCCGCCCTGGCCGCGTCCGGCCGCCCGGGCCGTCTCGGCCCGGATCCGCCGGCCTTCGGGGAGGGCGGTCCCGGCGACCCCTCCCCCGCCACGATCGTCCCCCTCACGCGCTCGCCTCCCTTCGCTCCGGGGCGCGCGCCCCCTCCTCGGCGGCGGTCACGTGGCAGCGCGCCACCTGACCGCCGGCGAAGCGATATTCCGGGGGTGGGACGCGCCGACACTCGGCGGTGGCGAGCGCGCACCGGGGGTGGAACGCGCAGCCGGAGGGGACCCGGACGGGCGAGGGGGGCTCTCCCTCCAGCACCTCCGCCCGGAGCGGCACCCGCGGGTCGGGCACGGGGATGGCGGACAGGAGCGCCCGGGTGTAGGGGTGCTTGGGCGTCTGGTAGACGGCGTCGCCATTGCCGCTCTCCACGATGCGTCCCAGGTACATGACCGCGACCCGGTGGCTGACGTGGCGGACCACGTCCAGGTTGTGGGAGATGAACAGGTAGGCCACGCCGGTCGTCGCCTGGAGGTCGAGGAGCAGGTTGATGATCTCGGCCTGCACCGACGCATCCAGGGCCGAGGTCGGTTCGTCGGCGATGATCACCCGCGGTCGCGAGGCCAGGGCGGCCGCGATTCCGACGCGCTGGCGCAGCCCGCCGCTCAGCTCGTGGGGATACGCCCCCGCGTAGCGTGCGGGCAGCGCCACCTGGTCCATCAGCTCCCGGACCCGCCGCTCCCGCTCCCGCCGGCTCCCCATGCGGTGGATGTCCAGCGGCTCACGGATGATCCGGGACACCGGTTGGCGAGGATCGAGCGAGGTGAACGGATCCTGGAACACGATCTGGATCTGCTGCCGGAGCCGGCGTCGCCCGGCCGCGTCGAGCGTGGCGATGTCGGTGCCTTCGAACCGCACCTGGCCCGCGGTCGGCCGGAGCAGGCCGGCCAGCATCCGTCCCAGGGTGGTCTTGCCGCAGCCGGACTCACCCACCAACCCCAGCGTCTCCCCGGGCGCGATCGAGAGCGACACGTCGGTCACCGCCCGGACCACGGGGGGTCGGCCGCCGCGAAGCCGCTCGATCCACGGCCGACGCACCGGGAACTCCCGCGTCAGGCCGCTCGCGCCGAGCAGCTCAGCCCGCGGCATGGTGCACGCAACGGACGCCACCGCCCGGCCGCTCGACCCACGGCGGCTCCCGACCGCAGGCGGCCACCGCCACCGGGCAGCGGGGACGGAACCGGCAGCCCGTGGGCGGCGAGGCCGGATCGGGCACCGTGCCCGGGATCGTCGCCAGCCGATCGCCCTGCCGCCCCAGCGCGGGGTGGGCGGCGAGCAGGCTCCTCGTGTAGGGGTGGCGGGGCTCGGCGAAGAGCTGGCCTACCGGCGCCTCTTCGACGATCTGGCCGGCGTACATGACGGCGACCCGGTTGCAGAGCTGGGCGATCACGCCCAGGTCATGGGAGATGACGATCGCCGCTCCGGCGCGCTCGTGGATCAGGTCGCGGAACAGCGCCAGCACCTGGGCCTGGATGGTGACGTCCAGGGCCGAGGTGGGCTCGTCGGCGATCAGCAAGGACGGGTCCAGCACCAGCGCCATGGCGATCGACACCCGCTGGCGCATGCCGCCGCTCAGCTCGTGCGGGTAGGACGCCAGCCTGGCCTCGGGGTCGGGAATGCCGACGGCGCGGAGCTGGCGCAGCGCCATGGCTCGGGCCTCGGCGCGGGAGACGTGGCGGTGGGCGAGGACCGTCTCCACGATCTGGTCACCGATGCGGTAGAGCGGGTCGAGCGCGCCCGAACCGCCCTGGGGGATCATCGCCAGCCGGTCGCCGAGCAGCCTTCGCCGGTCGCGGCCGTCCAGCGACCACAGGTCGGCGCCCTCGAATCGGATGGTGCCCTCCACCTGGGCACCTCTCGGCAACAGTCCCAGGATCGACCAGCCCAGGGTGGTCTTGCCGCACCCCGACTCGCCCACCAGGCCGAGCACGTCGCCCCGCGCCAGCCGCAGCCAGAGTGCGCGCACCACCGGTCCGCGTCCGTAAGTCACGGTCAGCGCCTCGATGGCGAGCACCTCGCTCACCGCACCCGTGCCCTCCCGCGCGGATCGAGCCGGTCGCGGAGGCCGTCCCCGACCAGGTTGAAGCCCAGCACCAGCACCATCAGCGCTCCGCCCGGCGACACCACCGCCCAGGGCGCCTGGGTCATGAAATCCCGCTCGGTGGACAGCATCAGGCCCAGCGATGGCGTGGGCGGCCGCACGCCCAGCCCGATGAAGCTGAGCGCCGCCTCCAGGAGCACGGCGAACCCGAGCAGGATCGACGCCTGCACGATCACGGGCCCCAGGCTGTTGGGCAGGATGTGGGTGGTGATGATGCGCAGCGCCGACGCGCCCCGGGCCCGCGCCGCCTCCACGTAGAGCTCGTCCCGGGCGGTCAGCGTGGTGGCGCGCATCACCCGGGCGATGATCGGTGTGTACACGATCCCGATCGCGATCACGACCACGGCCGTGCCGGTGCCGAGCACGGCCATGACCACGACCGCGAGCAGGATGGCGGGGAACGCCATCAGCACGTCCAGGGGCCGCATGATCAGGTTGTCGACCAGGCCTGGCAGGTAGCCGGACGCCAGCCCCAGGGGCAGGCCCGCCATCAGCGCCAGCAGCACCGAGCCGGCCGCCACCGCGAGCGAGATCCGGTAGCCGACCATTACCCTGACCAGGACGTCGCGGCCGAGGTCGTCGCTGCCCAGCGGATGGAGGAGGCTGGGCCCGGCCAGCGAGTTCTTGGGATTGATCTGGTCGGCGCGGAAGGGGGACAGCGCCGGGATCAGGAACGCACCCAGCAGGACCAGGCCGATGATGGCCAGCCCGACCACGAGCGGCGGCGTCAGGTTCGCCGTCAGCCAGGCGACCGGGCGCGGTGCCGGCCGGGAGATGGGGGCTGCGTCCAGCGCCATGGCTAGGCTCCGGCAGGCCGAGCCACTCGGGGGTCGATCACCGTATAGGCGATGTCCACGAGCAGGTTGGTGAGCACGAACACCGCCCCCAGGACCAGGACCGACGCCTGGATCACCGGGTAGTTGTGGGCGAGTGTGGAGTCCAGGATCAGCCGGCCCAGACCGGGCACCGAGAACACGTTCTCGATCACGACCGTTGCCCCGAACAGGTAGCCCAACTGCATGCCGATCACGGTCACGATCGGCACCGCCGCGTTGCGGAGCCCGTGGCCGAGAACGACCGCCCGCTCGGAGAGGCCCCGGGAGCGGGCGGCGCGTAGGAAGTCCTGGTCGAGCACCTCCAGCATCGCCGACCGGGTGATGCGAACCAGCACCGCGGCCAGCCCGGTGGCCAGGGCCAAGGCCGGGAGCACCAGGTGCCAGAGGTTGTCGAGGGGGTCGTCGGTGAGCGGGGTGAAGCCCGACGATGGGAACAGGCCCAGCGCCAGCGCCAGCCCCAGGATCAGGATCATGCCCAGCCAGAAGTCGGGCACGGAGATGCCGAGCGTGCTCAGCACTTGCCCGACCCGGTCGGGGACACGGCCCCGCCAGACCGCGCCGACCGTGCCCAGACCGACCCCGGCGACCACCGCGATCAGCATCGAGAGCACGATCAGCTCGAAGGTCACCGGGAGCGTCTGGGCGAGCAGCTGCGCGATCGGGTGCCCGCTCCGATAGTCGCGCCCGAAGTCGCCGTGCAGGATACCGCCCAGCCATTGCAGGTACTGGACCCAGAGCGGCTGGTCGAGCCCGAGCTGGTGCCGGGTCTGCTCGATCAACTGCGGGGTCGCGTTCAGACCCAGCACGGCCGCCACCGGGTCCCCCGGCACCAGCCGGATGATGGCGAACACCACCACCGACATCCCGAAGAGGATGGGGATAACGAGCAGGACCCGGGTCAGGATCGCTTGGCCCATGAATCGATGAGGCGGATGTCCAGGGTGGGCAAGGGGGCCGGGCCGTGGACGCCGGCGCGCGACCAGTACTGCTGCAGCTCGTTGTCGATGAACACGATCGGCGCCGCTTCGGCCACGGCCCGGACCACGTCCGGGTACGCCGCCTTGCGCGCCTTGTCGTCGACACCGAACACGAACTTCTGCAGGAGCTGATCGACCTCGTCGCTCTTGAAGCCACTGAAGTTCCACGGGGAGGTGGAGAGCGTCAGCGGGTAGTAGCAGAAGGCCGGGTCATACGAGACGCTCCAGTAGGTCGAGGTGAGGTCGTACGTTTTCTTGCTCAAGGTCTCGAACCATTGCGCGGCGGCGTAGTTCTGGATCTGCATCTGGATTCCGGCCTTGGCCAGCTGCGACTGCAGGACCTCGCCGGTCCGGATCTGGGTGGGCAGGTTGGACTGACCGGCGAACGTGATCCGCAGGTCCTCCTGGCCGGCCTGCTTGAGCAGCGCCTTCGCCTTCTCCGGGTCAGGGGCGCCCTTGTACGGGTTGACGCCCGAGTACCACGGGTTGGGCGGGGAGACGGCCTCGCTCGCGCCCGCACCTTCGCTGAAGTAGACGAGCTTCGCGATCTCGGACGAGTCGATACACCACGCCACCGCCTGGCGCACTCGCACGTCGTTGAACGGCGGCTTGGTGCAGTTCATCATGACCAGATCGGGCAGGTAGGGCTTGGCCACGGTGGGCACGATCTGCCTGCTCGACGCCAGCGACTTCGCTTGCTGAGATGGTACCCGCTGGATCCAGTCCAGTTCGCCGGTCTCGAGCCCGGTCAGCCGGACCGAGTCATCGCCGATGGCCTTGAACACGACCTTGTCGACATACGGCAAGCCCTTCTGGAAGTAGCCATCGAAACGCTCCAGCGTGATGTGGTCGTTCTGGACCCACTCGGTCATCTTGAAGGGGCCGCTCCCGACCGGATGCAGCTTCGGGTCCATGGTCGTGACCGCCTTCTGGTTGACGATGTCGCTGAACCCGGCCAGTGCGTCAAGGAACGGCCCGAAGGGGCCCGAGAGGTGGAAGCGGACCCGGGTCGGACTGAGCACCTCCGTTTGCTGGAACGCGGACAGGAAGACCGCGTTGGGATGGCTCTTGACCCGCTCGAACGAGAACTTGACGTCTTCTGCCGTGAGCCGGTCGCCGTTGTGGAACCTGGCGTTGTCGACGAGGTCCATGGTCCAGGTTCGCTCGTCCTCCTGCTTCCAGCTGTGAGCCAGCGAGGGCTGGATCTTGAAGTCCGCGTCCAGCTCCACCAGCCGGGAGAAGAGGTTGTGGTAGACCTGGATCGACGCGTACAGCTCGGCGTCCTGGGGGTCCATGTTGACCGGCGTGTCCACGGTAGCGATGGTCAGCGTGCCGCCGCGTACCGGGTTGCCGGAGGCAGTGGCCGTGCCCGGGCTCGATTTCCCGCACGCCTCCAGGAACGCGCTCAGCCCCCCGGTCGCCCCCACCGCGCCGAGCGCGGCCGCGCCCTTCAAGAAGCCACGACGACTCGTCCTGTGGACCATCGGCCACACCTCCTCTCCTTTCCTGACCGGTTCACCGGCGCGAACGCTGTCGCCATCTTATGTAGGGTGACGCAAATTAGCAAGAAAGGGCCAAAATTTGCAAGAAACATGCAGGGAACGCCGATGAACCGGTACTGGCCGCGACGTCGACGACGCCTCCCGGTCCATCCCCGACCCCCGACCAACCTCGACACCGGCGGGAGCGCCCGGCGCGGCCACGAGCGGCTGGTGTGGCCGCCACCTCGATCGCGATCCCCGGCACAGCCGGTGCCCGAGCGGGCTCAGGAGCGGTGAACGCCACCCTGGGTCGGCTCGCGCCGCCGGTCGAGGAAGGCCCGGATGCGCGACGTCGGTTGCCAGGCGCCGACTCGGAGTCGACCGGCGTCGCCGCCTCGTCGCGGCAGGTCTTGATGCCCGCCCGGCTCTGGGCCAGGTCACGTCGCCGACGCACGGCCAGAGCACGGATGGCCGGGCGGCACGCGGCCGTCCCCTCTACCACCCATCTGGAGGTCAGCCCCTCTCCGGTCCTGCGGTGCCGAGCAGCGGGTCGCGTCCGGACCTTCTCCACAGGGAGCGCACCGAGGCGGGAGATCACCGGTGAGAGCCATCAACCAGGAGTGGAGCCAGTCATGGGATGACCGGGTCGAGTTCGGATCGCCGTCGCACCCTGCGTGATCGACCCGATCAGCGCCCTCGCCGTCGCGGCATCGCGCTCGCCGCGCCGACGGAGAAAGGAAGGTGACGAGGCGGCGTACGACGTCGATTGCGGCTCCGGCCGGGCGGAGTCGCTCTCAGCCATCTCCCTCCCGCCTGACCCTCGCCAGCCGCAGGTGGGCGCGGGCGAACGTCTGCAGCTCGAGCGCGACGTCGACGTCGCGGATGCCGGGCAGATCCCCGAGCACCCGGGTGCGGAACTGGTAGAGGTCGTCCTGGGTGCGCAGGATCACCTCGGCCACCAGGTCGCTGCGGCCGCAGGTCGCCGACAGGTACCGCACCTCGGGGCGGTCGACGAGCGCACCCGCGACCTCCTCCAGCCGTCCCAGC
>DASRBU010000140.1:0-3252 GCA_035653475.1 Candidatus Dormiibacterota bacterium
GACGGTGAGCGCCAGGGGGCGCCGGGACCACGAGCCGTTGACGCCGAGCCCGGAAAGCAGCCTGCGGGCAGGTGGCGTCGCGGTGCCGCCTGGGGCGACTGGTGCCCTCGTCCTCGTTGCCGCCGAACCGGCAGACGCGCGCGTGTCGTCGGCGGCCGAAAACTGACCCCTTTCGGACGCTTGAAAATTGACCCCCCGCTGGCAGCAAGGTAGCAGTTGGTCAGGGCTGGTTGCAGGCCGACGGTGGCGCGGGCGGACGGCCCATGTCGCGGTTGCGCAGGCAGTAGCTGTCGCCCTTGAGGGAGATGACCTCGGCGTGATGGACGAGACGGTCGATCATGGCGGCGGCGACCACCTCGTCGCCGAGCACCTCACCCCATCGCCCGAAGGGCATGTTCGAGGTGACGATGATGCTGGCCCGCTCGTAGCGGCTGGAGATGAACTGGAAGAAGAGGTTGGCGGCCTCCGGGTCGAAGGGGATGGAGCCGACCTCGTCGATGGCCACCAGAGGGATGCGTGCCAGCTTGGCCAGCTCGGCTTGGAGGTTGCCTGCGGCGTGGGCCTCGGCCAGGCGGGCGACCCACTGGGAAGCGATGGCGAAGCAGACTCGGTGCCCGGCCTGGCAAGCGCGTACGCCGAGTCCGACGGCGAGATGGGTCTTGCCGGTGCCGGGTGGACCGAGCAGGATCACGTTCTCCCTGGCGGCGATGAAGTCGAGGGTGCCGAGGTGGGCGATGGTCTGGCGATTGACCGAGCGCTGGTGCTCGAAGTCGAAGTCCTCCAGCGCTTTGCGCGCGGGGAAGCGGGCGGCGCGGATGCGCAGCTCACCCCCGAGGCGTCGCGGGCGGCCACCTCACGGGCCAGGCAGGCGGCCAGGTACTCCTGTGTGGGTCCAGTTCTCACTCCGTGCCCGCTCGGCCAGCCGCTCCACCGCTCCGGCCAGCGCCGGCGTCTTCAACGCGCGCGTCAGGTAGGCGAGCTCGGCGGCGGTGTCACGAGCGGTGCGGGGCCCGCTCTCGGCGCTCTTGGGGCTCATCACGCCACCCCCTCGCCGGCCGCGCAGGCGGCGTCGTACACCGACAGCGGCCGGACCTCGACCTCGTCCGAGCGGGTGCGGGTGAACGCCCGCCGACGAGTCCGACGCATCTCCTCGGCCGCGGCGACGTGCTCGGCGGCGGTGATGGTCCGGTGCGGCGCCCAGGAACGCGGGTGCTGAGCCACCAGCCGGCCGCCGCAACCCACCGTGACCGCGTCCAGCGTCCAGACCACCTCGACTCGGCGGCCAACCGCTGAGGGGTGCACCGAGTCGTCGCAGCTCTGGACCCGAACGTAGTGGTCCCGCGGCGGCCGGGTCGACCATCGCCAGCCCAGCGCCGGCGGTCGCGGTGGCAACGCCACCATGGCCGCGCGATCCTCGCTCAGGCGGTCCGCCGGCCGGCACTCGATGATGCGATGCTGGCGCTGGTTGGCCTTCTCCAGCCAGTCCACCAGCTGGCGGTTGAAGTCGTTCGGGTCCTGGAACGTGCGGCCAGGCATGAACGAGGTCTCGAGGTAGCCGTTGCTCCGCTCCACCAGCCCCTTGGCCTCGGGGTCGCGGGGGCGGCACTGGATGCCCCTGATGCCGAGCGAGCCGCGGAAGGCGGCGAACTCCTCGGCCAACACCGGTTTGCCTCCGCGCCAGCTCCCCAGCGCCGGCTCGTTGTCCCAGACCAGCGCCTTGGGCACCGCACCCAGCTGGCTCAGCAGCGACCAGTGGCACGCGATCAGGTCCGGGGCCTGCCGACTCGGCAGCATTCGCGCCATCAGCCACCGCGAGTAGCCCAGCACCATAACCAGCACCGGTGGAGTGCCCACCGCCCCCGAACCCAGAGGAATCCGCTTGGGTGGGAACCACAGGTCGCACTGCGCCAGCTCGCCCGGCCGGTAGCTGGTCCGCGACGACGGGTCCTGGAGCCGGTACTCGCTCCGCAGCTCCCCACCCGCTCCTTGAGCACGGTCAGCTCCCGCTGCCGGCCGATACGCTCCGCGATCACCGTCGCCGGCATCTCCGGCGTCTCCCGCAGCAGCCCCCGGACCTCCGGCTCCACCTCGTCCACCACCGAGCCCACCGGCTTGCGCGCGTACCGCGGCGGGTCGACCGCCCGCAGCGCCGCGCGCACCGTGTTCCGCTCCACCCCCATCCTCCTGGCAATCGCCTTGACCGCCATCCCTTCCGCGCCATGCAGGCGACGGATCTCGGCCCAGTCTTCCACGTTCAACACCTCCGGAATGATCTCGGAGAGGGTCAGTTTTCGGCCGTCGCCAGGGGGTCAGTTTTCAGCCGCCGACGACAGCCGCCCGGCGGCCCGTTGCCGATCGACCTCCGGGCCGCGGCGAGGACCCGATCCGGGTCGATGCCGATGACGGCGTCGAGGAACGCGAGCCGACCTTGCTGCTCGAGCCACGTCTGGACGTATTCCGCA
The DNA here is from genome assembly GCA_035653475.1 of Candidatus Dormiibacterota bacterium. GTDB lineage: Bacteria > Chloroflexota > Dormibacteria > Dormibacterales > Dormibacteraceae > CADDZO01. The sequence goes on from DASRBU010000140.1 coordinate 2,463, forward strand.
GCCGAGAGCGTTCCCCTGCGGGTGGCAGAGATGACCTCGGTCGCGGTCAGGTGCAAGAGCCCCTCGTGGCCCCGTGCTGGTCGCGGTCGGCCCGGACCTTCCCGGGTCTCCAGGCAGCGCCCGCGAACGCGACCACGCTCGCCCCGAGAGCCTGGGGAACCCGTCCGAGCTCACCGTGGTTGCCGGGCACGGGGGACAGGGTTCTCGGCTCAGACCGAGGGGTCCGTGCGGTCGGGACCACGGCTCTGAGTGCCAGCCCGATCGGCATCGGGGTGCGGGTCGAGAGCCCTCGCCGGGCCATCGCGTCCGCCGGCGACGCCGGGCGATCGGGCTCGCCCGATCCGGCGAGTATCGCCCGGTCAGGGGTGCCGGCCGGGGCGGGACGCGCACGGCCTCCGTCGAGCCGGAGATGAGGGGGACGGGGAGCACGAGGGCTCGATCGTCGCGGCTCGGCCCTCACCTGGGGCGGGAGGGACGTGGCCTGAGAGGGGCGCTCGCCGTTCCCCAGCCTCGCCCGATCTGCCGTGGGCCGGAGGGCGCGCGGCCGGGCGCCGGGATGGGAACGCCGGCCACCGGGGCCGAGCGGGGCAGGCTCGGCCAGGTGGCGGTGTCCGACTCGGGCCGTCACCGGAGCAGGCGGGCGATGGTACCGCCCATGATGGCGTTTTGCTCCTCTGGCCCCAGCTCGGGCAGGAGGTCGTTGGGCAGCTTGACCATGGCCGCGTAGCCGGGGTCCTGGGCGATCCAGGGGTAGTCGGAGGCCCAGAACAGGCGCTGAGCCCCGTAGGCC
>DASRBU010000141.1:0-13502 GCA_035653475.1 Candidatus Dormiibacterota bacterium
GTCGGCCAGGTTGCAGCCCAAGGTGCTCATGGCCGGCATCGCCGGGGCCCTGGTGCTCCGGGCCGCCTTCATCGCCGTGGGCGCGGCCGCGATCCAGGCCTTCTCGTTCACCTACGTGGTCTTCGGCGCCTTCCTGGTCTATACGGCGGTGGGCCTCTTCCGCCACCGCAACGAGGATCCCGACGTGCGCGACAACCGGCTGGTGCGGGCCGCGGGACGTCTGCTCCCCATCGCCCACGGCTACCGGGGGGATGGGCTGACCGTGTCGGTGGGCGGACGGCGCCACGCCACCCCGCTGCTGCTGGCGACCCTGGCCATCCTGTCGGTGGACGTCCTCTTCGCGCTGGACTCGATCCCGGCCGTCTTCGGGGTGACCAGGTCACCCTTCATCGTCTTCGCCGCCAACGCCTTCGCCCTGCTCGGCCTCCGTGCGCTGTACTTCCTGGTGGCCGGCCTGCTCGACCGCTTCGTCTACCTGTCGCTGGGCCTGGCCGTCGTCCTCGGCTTCGTCGGGTTGAAGCTGATCCTGGAGTGGGTGGCCACGCTGACCGAGGCGGTTCCCCACGTCCCGGTCGCGGTCTCGCTGGCGTTCATCCTGGCCACCCTGCTGGTGGCGGCCCTGGCCTCGATCTGGCGGGTCCGTCGCGACCCGACCGCGCGCGCACACACCGGCGATCCCTACCGACGTTCCGGCCGCAGGGAAGACGAGCGGGGCCGGCCCGGATGAGCCGCGGGGACGGCGGCCGCGACCCGTTCAGGGAGCCGGAAGCCGCACGTCCAGGACCGCGCAGCCGCCGCAGTCGACCGTCTCCAGGGCCCAGGCCAGCGCGTCGCCCAGCTCGGCCGGCGATTCCACCACGGCTCCGTCGCCGCCACAGGCCCGGGCCAGCAGGGTGTGATCGAGGCTGGGCCGCAGGTCAGTCTCGGGGAAGTCCCCGCCCCGGGTGGCCGCACCCTCCGGGTACAGGTTCACGACCGGCAGCCGGGAGGCCCGGTAGGCGCCGTTGTTGAGCACCACGGCCACGAAGGGCGCGCCCGCCCGCCGGGCCGACCACAGGGCGGCGTTGGGGACCGAGAACTGGAAGCTGCCGTCGCCGCAGATGGCCACCACCGGGGCCTCCGGACGGGCCAGCTTGGCCCCCAACGCCCCACCTACCGCCCAGCCCAGGCTGGGCGCTCCGGAGGAGAAGTAGCGGCCGGGCTCGCGGCCGATCTGCCGGACCAGCGCCGGGCGGTTGGTGACCGCCTCCTCCAGCACCACCGCACTCCGAGGCAGGGATCGATCCAGGGCGGCCAGGGCGGCGTCGGCCGCGTCCTCGGGCCGGTCCGAGGACGCCCGGCGGCGCCAGCCCTCGCGGACCTCGGCCAGCTCCGCCGCCACTCGCTCCCGCCTGGCCTCCCAGCGCCGGCGGCGCTCGGGCGTGGCCAGCCGCTCCAGCTCGCGCTCCAGCGCGGGCAGCGCCAGCCGGGTGTCGGCCGTGAGGGCGAGGTCGACCGGGAACGACCAGGTCGGCATGCTGGACTTGGCCGGGTCGACGTCGATCTGGAGGACGACGGCATCGCCGGGGGGCGAGACGAAGGCCGGGATCCAGGGGACCTCGACGTCCAGGAGCAGGATGGCGTCGGCCTGCCGCAGCGGCTCCTCGTGGGTACCGGCGTAGAGGGGGTGATCGGAGGGGAGGTTGAGGCGGTCGCGCTGGTCCAGCACCGGTGCCCCCAGGAGGTCGGCCAGCCGGGCCAGGATGGCGACGTTCTCGGGGTGGGCCCCGGTGCGGGCGCTGACGATCACCGGTCGTTCGGCCCCGGCCAGCCGTTCCGCCATCTCGGCCAGCCCGGTGGGGTCGGGGGCGGGCGGGAAGGGCGGTCGCAGGCGGGAGGGGGAGGGCCCAGCCGGGTCCATCAGCGCCTCCCGCGGGAGCATGACGTAGGCCATGCCCTGGGGCGGCGCCTGCGCCACCTGGAAGGCGCGGCGCACGATCACCCCCAGCTCCCTGCCCCGGGGAACCTCCATGGTCCACTTGCCGTAGGCGCGCATGACCGCGGGCTGGTCGAGCTGCTCCTGGGGCCAGTGGATGGTCGCGTCACGATGGCCGGGGACGTCCGTTGCCACCGTGTAGGGGGCACGGCCGGCGAACACCACCACCGGGGTGCGGTTGCGCTGGGCGTTGTGGAGCGAGCCCCCGAGGTTGAGGGTGCCCGCGTCGACGTGCACCATCACCGCCTGCGGGCGTCCGGTCAGCATGTGGTGGGCGATGGCCGAGGAGAGGGCGACGTGCTCGTGCACGCACAGCACCGACCGGGGGTGCGGCTCCCCTCCCGCCCGGGCGGCGGCCAGGGCCTCCTGCACGGGGGCGGTGTCGGTGCCCGGGTTCATGAACAGGTGCGTCACCCCCTCCTCGGCCAGCAGCGCGACCAGCTGACGGGCGGCGTCGGCGGGCGGGAGCGCTTCCGTGGGCGCGGACCGGTCGGACATCGTCGTCCCTCCTCGGATCTCTCGATGACCACTCGTCACCATGATGGGGGATTCCGGGCCCGGGATCGGGTCGCTCCCGGCTCGACCCGGGGCGGTTGGCGCTGCCCGGCGACCGGAGGGCCGAGCACAATGCGGGTGATGCGGCTCGAAGAGCTGGTGACGGTGTCGAGGTCGGTGGCGGACACCTCCGCCCGGGGCGAGAAGGTGGGGCGGCTGGCGGCCTGCCTGAGCCGGCTGCCGCCGGGGGAGGTGGCGGTGGGGGTCGCCTTCCTCTCCGGTGAGCCGCGTCAGCGCCAGCCGGGGGTGGGCCCGGCCACGCTGCGCGACCTGCCCCCCGCGGCCGCCGTGCCCACCCTCACCCTGCCCGAGGTGGACGCCCTGCTGGCGGCGGTGGCCGCCTGCAACGGTCCGGGGGCCCAGGCCGAGCGCCGACGATGGCTGGGGGAGGTGATGGGGCGGGCCACCCTGGAGGAGCAGCGCTTCCTCTGCCGTCTGCTGCTGGGTGAGCTGCGGCAGGGGGCCCTGGAGGGGGTGATGGTGGAGGCGATCGCCCGCGCGGCCTCGGTCCCGGTCACCCTGGTGCGGCGGGCGCTGATGCTGTGCGGCGACCTGGGCCGGGTGGCGGAGGCCGCCCTGGGCGAGGGGGCGGCCGGGCTGGGGGCGTTCCGCCTCGAGGTCGGTCGGCCGTTGCAGCCCATGCTGGCCCAGACCGCGATCAGCCTGGCCTCGGCGCTGGAGCGGACGCGCCCGGTCGCCTTCGAGTGGAAGCTGGACGGGGTGAGGGTGCAGGTGCATCGCCTGGGCGACGAGGTCCGGGTGTTCACCCGAAGCCTGGACGACATCACCGCCCAGGTGCCGGAGCTGGTGGAGATGGCGGCAGCGCTCCCGGCCCGCGCCGTGGTCCTCGACGGCGAGGCCATCGCCCTGCGCGAGGACGGCCGTCCCCACCCCTTCCAGGTGACCGCGGGTCGCGTCACCAGCCGGCTGGAGGTGGAGCGGCTGCGCGCCTCGCTGCCCCTGACCCCGTTCCTGTTCGACGTGCTGCACCTCGAGGGCGAGGACCTGATCGACCGGCCGGGAGCCGAGCGCCAGCGCGCGCTGGCGGCGGTCGTGCCCGCCGGGCTGCGGGTGCCGCGCCTGGTCACCGGCGACCTGACCGCCGCCGCCGACTTCCTCGACCGTGCCCTGGAGCGGGGTCACGAGGGCGTGGTGGCCAAGTCGCTCGGCGTTCCCTACGAGGCCGGGCGCCGAGGGGCGGGGTGGCTCAAGGTCAAGCCACGCCACACCCTGGACCTGGTCGTGCTCGCGGCCGAGTGGGGCCACGGCCGACGTCGGGGATGGCTCTCTAACCTCCACCTCGGGGCCCGCGACCCGCTCGGCTCGGGCTTCGTCATGCTCGGCAAGACCTTCAAGGGGTTGACCGACGAGATGCTCGCCTGGCAGACGCGGCGCCTGCTGGAGCTGGAGGTGGCCAGGGATGCCTGGACCATCTACGTCCGTCCCGAGCTGGTGGTCGAGGTGGCGTTCGACGGGGTGCAGCGCAGCCCACGCTACCCGGCTGGCCTCGCCCTGCGTTTCGCTCGGGTGCTCCGCCACCGACCCGACAAGCCGGCGAGGGAGGCCGACACCATCGAGACCGTCCATGCCATCCACCTGCGCTCCACGGCCCCTTGACCCGATCGCGAGGGCTCAGCCGCGGCGCCGCCGGGGTGCGGGCCCGGCCGCCCGAGCGCTGCCCGTCTCGGGCCGCGGGCGAGGAGACCGGCCCCGGGCGCCGGGTCCGCCCGGCCAGGGGCGCCCGTGATCCAGGCGCAGGTCACCGGCTTCGTCGCCCTGCTGCTGGCGGCGGCGCTCCTGGCCACGCTCGCCCGCGGCCTGCCGGTGCCGTACCTGACCCTGCTGGCCGTGCTCGGGGCCGTCGCCTCCCCGCTCCTGGCCGGGCACGTGCCCCCCCTCGATGGCTCGCTGATCCTGTTCGTGGTCCTGCCCGGCCTCCTCTTCGAGGCCGCCTTCAACCTGGACTGGCGACACCTGCGCGACAACCTGCTGGCGGTGGTGCTGCTGGCGACGGTGGGCGTGGCCGTGACCATGGCCGTGGTCGGCGCGCTGGGGCACGCCGCCCTCGGCCTCCCCCTGGAGGCGGCCGTGCTCTTCGGGGCGGCGGTGGCGGCCACGGATCCAGTGGCGGTGGTGGCCACGTTCCGCCGGCTCAGGGTGCCGAGCCGGCTGGCCAACCTGGTCGAGGCCGAGAGCCTGCTCAACGACGGGACCGGGGTGGTCGCCTTCTCCATCGCCCTGAGCGGGCTGGGGTTGGCCGCGGGGACGGCGCCCACGGTCGGCTCCGTGCTCGTCGACTTCGTGCGGCTGGCCTTCGGAGGGGTGGCGCTGGGGCTGACGCTGGGCTTCGTGCTCTCCCGGCTGATCGGCTACGTCGACGATCCACAGGTGGAGATGACGCTCACCATGGCCCTCGCCTACGGAGGCTATCTCCTGGGTGAGTTCCTTCAGGTGTCCGGCATCCTCTGCGTCGTGGCCGCCGGCATCGTGGTCGGCAACTACGGTCGGCCGCGAGGGATGTCCGAGCGGACGCAGCAGCACGTCTCCGTGCTCTGGACCTACGTTGCCTTCCTGCTCAACTCCGCGGTCTTCCTGCTCATCGGGGCCGAGGTCCCCTGGTCGATCCTGCTCGCCAACCTGGGCGTGGTAGCCGCGGGAACCCTCCTCGTGCTGATCGCCAGAGCGGCCACGGTGTACACGCTGCTCGGCCTCCTTCACCCCCTGGGTAGGCCTATCGGCTGGCGCTGGCAACACCTGCTGGTGTGGGGAGGGTTGCGTGGCACCGTCGCCGTGGCCCTGCTCCTCAGTCTGCCCACCGACGACGGCGTCCTGGTGCAGGTTCGGGCCATGGTCTACGGCGTGGTCCTGACTTCGATCCTGCTCCAGGGCGCGACCATCGGCGTGGTCACCCGGGCACTGCTCCCCTGGAGGCACGAGGAACGGGCGGGATGACGCCCGGGCCATGATCGCCTTGATCGGGCACGATGGGGGACGGGTCCGGAGCCGCCTCTGCGGCGGCGCTCCGGGCGGCGCGGTCGGCGTGCTCGCAGCTCGGTCGTTGCCACGGCCGCTCCGGCGCCTCGAGGGCCAGGATCAGCGCCGCCGGCTCGATCCGGAGCTCCAGCCCGCTGCCCGTCCCCGGACTCGGCCGACGGCCGCCCGGGCAGCGGCCGAGTCCTCGCTCGAGGACCCGGTGGAGGCACTGGCGGCTCCGCTCGCCGAGCATCCGGGCCAGTCTGCCCGCGTCCTTCACGACCAGGGTTACGAAGTCGGTCGGTCCTCGGCAAGTCGTCGTGGGTCGGGCAGTCTGGGGTCCATCCGGCTCACTCATCGGCCGATTCGGATCGGTGAGGTGATCGCCGACCCGGGACGCTGACAGGCTGGGCATGATCACAGCCAGGGCGGCCGAACTCCGGCTCGGCATCGGCTCGAGAGGCGGAGTGCGAGCGCGGTCCCGACGCCGTAGCGGGTCAAAGCCGAGCATCGTTCCCAACCTGTGCTTTGCCCTACGATGTAGCCGTCGGTCGAGGACCGACAGGACGCGGTTGTCATCTCGCTGGCAGGCAGGAGAGCATCAGAATGGCAGTGAGTCGAAGATCCCCAAAGACTCTCCGGATCGACGATCTACGCCAGCACCTCGGCGACGAGGCCGTCGAGAAGCTGATCCGAGAGATCAGAGGTGGCCCCGGGCGCAGGAGCGTGGCGGCGGCACGGGTCACACGTGAGCAGCTCGATCGGACGCTGGCGTTGGTCAACGGTCGGGCCGTGGGCGACGCCCGCCGGGCCTGGATCGGTACGGTGCCGGTGTTCCGGCTGTACTTCAGTGAGAGCCCGCAGCGTCGTCGCTTCCTCAACGAGTGGGCGCAGCGGCTGCGTGACTCCCTGCCCGAGCAGGGCCCCCGGCGGGCAGGGCGGAGGGGGGAGAACGGCGGCGCCGAGCCCTGACCGGCTCGGTCGCCGGGGCCGGCGGCTGCCCCCGGCCGTCCCCATGCCCTCCCACCTCGAGCGCGTTGGCCGGTGGTCTCCGGCCGGAGCGTGCACGGTCCGGCCCGCCGCCGGCCCGACGCGGCTCAGGGGTGGGACTTCAGCCGCTCCTTGAGCTTCAGGATCTCGCGGTCCAGCTTGTCGAGGGCGAGGTCGATCACGTTGGACAGGTCCCGGCCGCTCTCGGTGGCCCGTACTGCCCGCAGGTGGGGGGCGATGCCCCGCACCGTGATCTCGACCACGTGCACCGGCCGTCCACTGCGCTGTGCCTCCCGGTCCAGCTCCACCTCGGCCTCGGCCAGGAGATCGAGGTGGCGGTTGAGCTGGGCCAGCTTGCGCTCGATCCCCCGGCGCACCGGCTCGGGCACGGCCCCGTTGCGATCCCGGATGACGATCCTCATCTCCCTATCCTGATCTCCGGGAGGGGGAGGCGAGGAGTGCCGCCGGTCACCCCGACCTCGGGACCGTCGCGGCCACCTACGGTGCGTCGGGAGGGGACGGCCTCACCACCACCTGGCCCCAGGCCACCTGCTCCAGGACATCGCGCGCGGACAGCATGCCCACCAGCCGGTCGCCCTCGACCACCGGCAGGTGGCGCACGTCGGCCTCGACCAGGAGGCGCAGGGCGGCCTCCAGGGTCATCTCCGGGACGGCGCAGATCGGGTCGGGGGTCATGTGCGCGGACACCGCGGCCACCCGGGGCGGGTGACCGTCCGCCATGGCTCGGACCAGGTCCCGCTCGCTGACGATGCCGATCAGGGCCTCCCCCTCGAGCACCGCCAGCGCGCCCACGCCCTGGGTGGCCATGCGGAGGGCGGCGTCGGCCAGGCGGTCCTCGGGGCTCACCGCCAGCACGTCCGTGCGCATGAGGTCGCCCACCCGCATCCTCACCACCTCACCCGGCCGGCCCGGGTCGTCCGATCCAGCGGCTGCCGGACCTCGCCGTCGGTGGCTGCGACGTCCTCGTTCCCTTCACCGACGACGGGGGTCCCGGGCGGGAGGGGGCGGCCCGGACGGCCGACCGGAGGCGCTGGCCCGGCGCCTCCGGAGCGGCCACGACCGGCTCCGCCGGCCGCGGGGCGCGAGATCCCGCCCGCATGGCGAGGCCGGTGGCCGGGCCGTCGTCGACCCGGACGGCGGTGCGGCCGGCCGGATCGGGGGGCGACCGATGGCCACGGTCGACCGGTTCGCGACGCTTCGGCCCGACCGCCGCCCGCTCGACGAGGTCGTCGACGGGCCGCCCTGGGAGCCCGTGGCTGCGAGTCGGCTTCCGGTCGAGGAGCCGCAGGTCTGCGGACGCCGTCGCGCCCATGGCCGGCTGCTCGAGGCCGGGCACCCCCGGCGCCCAGGCCATACCAGCGGCCACCAGCACGCCACCGCGTGGGATGCCCAGCACGAGAAGGGTTGACCTGTCCCGGAAGGGGACCGGTTGCCCTGCCCGGACGTCGCCCGCCTGCCGGCGGTCCTGGGATCGACCCGGAGGTGGAGCGGAGTTCACGCTTCGGTCCAGTTTTCACCCTTGCCCGGTCGAAGGGCAGCGCCGCTCGGCCCGAAGCCTTCGGGACCTTCGCCATCCGCAGCGGCGGTCCGCCTCCCCACCGGCCGAGGTGCGGTGAGGTCTCCGGCCGGATGCCGGTCAGCCTCGGCCCGTGGGGGCGGCCGCCTCGCCCCGCCATCCCCCGGCCGGGTTCCTCGTCCAGTACCGGCGACCGTGGCGATGCCGGACGGCGGGCCTCCCAACCACCTCGCCGCCGGGCCGCCACCGACCGTCCTTCCCAGCCGACCGGGACCGGGCGCTGGCCGTGGCCTGGGGCGCGGGGTGGGGGCCTCGGCCGCGACCGCTCGACCAGGGAAGCCCATCCGGTCGCCGACCCGGCCGTCTCGCCTCGGCCGTGCCCTCCGCGCCGTCGGCGGTGTGATCCGAACCCCCGAGCTCCTTCGATTCCCGGGCGGGCAACGGGTGCGGCCCGAGCTTGGCCGGGACGACGGGCCGGAGCTGCTCGATCCGCTTCGCCCGAGGCACGGTCGCCTCGGGTTCCGGGCCATGGCGAGGCCATGCCGGAGCCGGGGGTGGGAGCCTGGTCGTCGTCCATCTGGGCCGACCGACCTTGCGCGCGGGAGCGCGGCGGCCGCCCCGGGGCGAGATCGCAGGGGAGGGGCCGGTTCGCCTCGCTGGCCCGGCGGGGCGGTGAGCGGCCGGCCACGGCCTCACCGGGTGGGCCTGGGCGCTGAGCGGCGGCGGGCTAAGCTGTAGGGCACGCGCGGCCGTCGGCGCCGCCCGCTCCGGGGCCCGTTCGTCTAGGGGACTAGGACGCCGGCCTTTCAAGCCGGAAATCGCGGGTTCGAAGCCCGCACGGGCCACCAACCTCGTTTCCACCTTGAGCCGCCGAGCGCTCGCCTGATCGAGAAGGCCGCGCAGCCCGGGTCGATCGGCTCCCAGGCGGCCCCACGTGAACGGCGGCTCCTTCGCCCGGACCGCCCGACGCCGGTTCCCGGCTCCGTGCCTGCCGGTGATGGGGAGAGGGCCGCGGTCATACTGGGGCGGGTTCGACCCCTGACCTTCGGGCCGAGCCGTGCGGGAGGAGCCTGGCGGCCGGTCCCGACGGTGGCGGTGGTCGTCCCGATGGTCAGCCCAAGGTGGTGAAGCCGGGCGGCATCCGCTCCGGCGAGGAGGAAGGCCATGGCGCAGACGATGACCAGGCGGCAGCTGGGCGACTCCGGCATCCAGGTATCGGTGGCCGGGCTGGGCTGCAACAACTTCGGCCCGCGGCTGGACGCGGCGGCCGCGGCCCGGGTGGTGCACGCCGCCCTGGACCAGGGGATCGACTTCTTCGACACCTCCGACAGCTACGGGATGGGGGAGAGCGAGCGCTACCTGGGGGCGGCGCTGAAGGGGCGCCGGGAGCGGGCGGTGATCCTGACCAAGTTCGGCTCGCCCGCCGACCCCGACCATCCCGAGTGGCGGGGCGCCTCGCCCGAGCACGTACGGCGGGCGATCGAGGGCAGCCTGCGCCGTCTGGGCACCGACTACGTCGACGTCTACATGCAGCACTACCCGGACCCGGAGACGCCGATCGAGGCCACCCTGGAGGCGCTCAGCGCTCTGGTCGAGGAGGGCAAGGTCAGGGCCATCGCCTGCTCCAACTTCGCCGGCTGGCAGCTGGCGGACGCGGACTGGACCTCCCGCACCCGGGGCCTGGCCCGGTTCGTCGCCGTGGAGAGCCACTACAACCTGCTCGAGCGCTCGGTGGAGCGGGAGGTGGTGCCCGCCTGCCGGCGCTTCGGCCTCTCCCTGATCCCCTACTTCCCCCTCGCCAGCGGCCTGCTGACCGGGAAGTATCGCCGTGGCCAGACCCCGCCCGAGGGGACCCGGCTGGCCCGCTTCCCGCGGCCGGAGCGCTGGCTCAACGATCGCAACTTCGCCATCCTGGAGGCCCTGGAGCGGTTCGCCACCGAGCGGGGCGTGTCGACCACGGCCGTGGCCCTGGGCTGGCTGGCGACCAGGCCCGGAGTCTGCTCGGTGATCGCCGGCGCCACCTCCCCCGAGCAGGTGGCGGCCAACGTGAGGGGCACCGCCTGGGAGCCGGACGAGGAGGACCTGGCCGAGCTGGACCGGATCACCGGAGGCTGAGGGCCGCTCTCGTGCAGGCCGGCCACGTCCACGCCCGGGGGCGGGAACGCTGGTCGGGCTTGATACCATCTCTAGCTCGCAAGGGACGCCGGGCGGGTGTAGCACAATGGCAGTGCGGCAGCCTTCCAAGCTGTTGATACGGGTTCGATTCCCGTCACCCGCTCCAGCCGGGGCTGAGTGCCGGGATCGACCCCAGCGTCGCTTGGACCGGTGTACCCTCGCCTCGATCGGGCCGAGCACGGATCCCGGCGGGTTCCGGTGGCGATAGGACCGGGGCCGACGGCCCCCGGCTGGGCTCTACCGAGCAGGGCACGGAGAAGCGGGCAATCGCGTAACGAGGCCAGGGGCGCGGCCCCAGTGCTGGCCCCACCGGCAGGCCCTGACCGGCGTCGGCCACGCCTGGATCCGACCTGTCGCCGGCGGGGGGTCGGCCGGTTGGACTGTGGTTGCCGTCTCCTCGGTCCCCTTCACGGCTCCTGGCGGGCTACCCGCGGGCGGTCTGCTCCGGGGGCTCGGCCGGAGTAGGGGGGAGTGCCGTTGCCGCCATGGCGGCGACGGCCGTGTCCGAACTTGCTCCACCTTCCCGCTTCGCGGGGAGGGCCGTGCCATCGCACCCGGGAGCGAAGTCCGCCGATTGGTGCCGTGGTCGGGAGCCGGGGGCCGGCCCGGCCGCTGCAGCGGCCGGGCCGGTGGGCTGGCGTCCTCAGCGGTCCGGTGGAACTGGTTGTTTGGCCTGGAAGAGGTCGTCGGGGTCGTACCTGGCTTTGACGGCCTGAAGCCGCCGGGCTCGCTCCGGGCCGAAGAGGCACACGGGGTGCACCCGCCGTTCGGCGAAGTTGAGGAAAGCACCCCCTGTGTCCCATGGCCGCAGCGCCTCCCGCACCGTGCGCACCTCGGCCTCCACGCCGGTCCGCACCTCGGAGTCCGTCACCAGGCCGATGGCGAAGAGCGCGAACCCGGCCTCCAGCGAGGCCAGGACGCCATGCTCGGGGGTGGCCCGGGCCAGTGCCCCACCCAGGTGCCGGATCTCCACCGACAGCAGCGTGGTGCCGGATCCCGGGCCGGCGGCCTGGATCAGGGCCTCGATCGCGGCCGGCGGAAGCTCCGCCAGCAGCTGGCCGTCGCCGACGAAGGGCATGGGTGTGTCCGGGTCCATGTGGATGGCCTGGAGGCCCATCGGCGGCATGGTGGCAAAGGTGTCGATCTCCGGTCCCAGCTCGCGGAGCGGCTGGAGCAGCCGCGCGCCCGCGGCCGGGTCGGTCAGGCAGGCCGCCTCGACCACCACCAGGTCCCTCCCCCGGAGCGGCTCGGGGACCTCGGGCAAGGGCGGGAGCCGGAGCAGGCGGCCGACCGACGTGACCTCGTCCGGCAGCGTCCGGGTCCAGTCCCGCCAGGCGGTCAGGACTTCGGCCGCGCGTTCCATGTCCCAGAAGAGCACGCCTCCGTAGATCTCGTCGACCGGGTAGAGGGTGAACTCGATGGCGGTCACCACGCCGAAGTTGCCGCTACCCCCCCGCAGCGCCCAGAACAGGTCCGGCTCGTGGTCTCGGTCGGCACGCAGGATCTGGCCGTCGGCGGTGACCAGCTCGAGCCCGATCACGCTGTTGGCGGCGAGGCCGTAGCGACGGCCGAGCCAGCCCAGCCCACCCCCGAGCGTGTAACCGACCACGCCGATGTCGGCGGCCGAGCCGGCCAGCGGCACCAGGCCGTGCTCGGCGGCGGCCGGGACCACGTCCTGCCAGAGGGTGCCGGCGCGCACCCGTGCTCGCCGGGTGCTGGGGTCGATGTGGACGCCCACCATGCGCGAAGTTCGCACCAGGATCGTGTCCTCGAGCGATCCCAGGCTGGCCGCGCCGTGCCCGGTGGCCTGGGCGGCCACGCGCAGTCCCTCACGCCGGGCGAGGCCCACCACCGCCGCGATGTCCTCGGCCACGACCGGAAACGCCACCGCCGCCGGTCGCTGGTTGACGGCCAGGTTCCACGCCGGCCGGCAGGCGTCCCAGCGGGCGTCGACGGCGGTGATCAGCTCTCCGGCCATGCTGCCCCTGAGCCCGGCCAGACGGGCCGCGCGGGCCGTGGTTGAAGTGGTGGCCATGGATCTCCTCCTTTGCGTCGTCCGGCGCGACGGGCGCCGGTTCCGGGTGGTGAGGTTGGGTGGGCGGCGGGAGCCAGGCGAGGTGCAGCTGGGCCACGCCCGCCAGCTCTGGTGCCCGTCGGCGGCGGTGCCAGTACCGGACGGCGACGCAGACGCTGCGCAGCCGCTGGAACGGCACCAGCAGCTGCTGCTCGACCGGGAACAGACCTCCGCCCGCACCGGGCAGAGCGCTCAGGTCCCACTCCGGCGGGCCGAGGCCGGCGGCCTCGAGGTCGATCATCAGACGGCCGGTGGGACGCACGGGGAGATTGCCCCGGTGCGGGTCTCCGTGCAGGGGCCGGCCGGGGGGGCCGAGTTCGAGCAGGCGACGGATGAGGCTGGTGTGCTCCCGGGCCAGGGCGGCGCGATCGGCGTCGGTCAGGCCGGGAAGCGCTCCCCGGACGGCCAGCAGAGCCGCCGTCCGGCCCACCAGGCCGTCCAGGAAGGAGGGGAGGGGGCTGAGGTAGGTTTCCAGCGCCTCATGGATCTGCCGCAGCGCCCACCCGGCGACCCCGGCCTCGACCGGGGCCAGGGGATCGTGCTCCTCGTGGCGCCACCGGGTGATCCCGCATTTCCCCACCTCGTGCACCAAGACCGGCGCCTCCGGGCTGGGCGGCACCACCGGAGTGCCGGCGGCGGCCAGGTGGCGCGCCACCGCCAGCTCCGTGGCCAGCCTGGCCCGGCCCGATTCGATGGTGGCGACCTTGGCCACCACCGCGGAGGGAGCCAGGTGCACCACCGCGCGGTGGTGGTCGTGCGGGGGGCGAGGCCGCTGAGACGGGATGCCGTACCGGCTGGCCACGACCTGTGCCACCCGGATGGCCGCCGCCCTGCGCTCGGCCCGGGTCGGCGCCGGCACCACCGCCTCCGGGTGGCTGCCAGCCGTCGACGACGTCGAGGGGGTTGCGATCTGCCTGGTGTCCATTGCCCTGCTCACCAGGCACTCTGCGACGGGGGCGCGACCCCCACATCGGTGACAACCCCTAACCCTGCCCCCAGAAGCGGGGGCGTTCTCGAATGGGGGTGAGGGCGATCGGGACCCTCAGCCTGCGATCGGGGTTCGGCCCGCGCAGTAGGCCACAGCCTCGGCCCGGTTGCGCAGGCCGAGCTTGCCCAGGATGCTTCCGACGTGGTGCTCGACCGTCTTGCGGGTGATGAACAACCGCGTGGCGATCTCCGAGTTGGAGAGGCCCTCGGCGAGCAGCGCCAGCACCTCGCGCTCG
>DASRBU010000142.1:0-3323 GCA_035653475.1 Candidatus Dormiibacterota bacterium
GCAGGTTGACCTCGTCGACGTAGAGGATGTTGCGGTTGGCCTCGGCCAGCACCCCGGGCTCGAAGCGGCGGGAGCCCTCGCGCAGGGCGGCCTCCAGGTCGATGGTGCCCACCACCCGGTCCTCGGAGGCGTTGATGGGCAATTCCACCACCCGCATCCGTCGCCGACCCCGCGGCAGCGGGTTCTCGCCGTCCAGGTGGCGCTCGCGGCAGTCGTTGCAGAGGGCCTCGAGGTCGTCCGGGTGGCAGCCGAAGGCGCAGCCCTCGACCACCTCCTGCTCGGGCAGGAGACGGGCCAGGGCGCGCACGGCGGTGGACTTGGCGGTCCCCTTCTCGCCCCGGATCAACACCCCCCCGATGGCGGGGTTGATGGCGTTGAGGACCAGCGCCAGCTTCATGCGCTCCTGGCCGACGATGGCGGTGAACGGAAAGGTGTAGCGCTCCACGGCCACGGCAGTGACATGTTATCCGGGCTCCGGAGCCGGACGGGGCGGGCGGCGAAACCTTTCCCGCTCCGGCCCCGTCATTCCAGGTATGAGACCGGGCCCCGGGCGCCTGGCCGTGGCGGTGTTGGCCCTGGCCGTCGGGCTGGCCCTGGTCAACGAGCTGCGGCCGGTGGCGGCGGTGGAGGCGACGCAGCGCTTCCCTCCCGCCCTGCCGGGCGCTCCCGGACCCACGCCCCCCTGGCCGGCCGGGGCCCAGGCCGCCATCGGGGCCGAGGGGGCGGGCGTGATCGCGGCCACCCCCGACGCCCGTCCCGAGCCCATCGCCAGCGTGGCCAAGGTGATGACGGCCCTGGTCACGCTCCAGGCCCGGCCCCTCCGGCCTGGCGAGAGCGGTCCCGTCATCACGGTCAGCGCCGCCGACCAGTCCGAGTACGAGCGCGACCAGGCCCAGGGCCAGTCCGTGGTCCCGGTCCAGGTGGGCGAGCAGCTGACCGAGTATCAGGCCCTCCAGGCCCTGCTCATCCCCTCCGGCAACAACATCGCCGACCTGCTGGCCCGCTGGGCGCTGGGCTCGGTCCAGGCCTGCGTGCGGCGCATGAACGCCGAGGCCCGCTCCCTGGGGCTGCGCCGGACCACCTTCGCCGACGTGAGCGGTTTCAGCCCCCGCACCCGCAGCGTTCCCGCCGACCTGGTCCGTCTGGGGGAGGTGGCGATGCGCAACCCGGTCATCGCCGACGTGGTCGCCCAGGGCCAGGCGGACCTGCCCCTGGCCGGCACCGTGGTCAATGTCAACTACCTCCTCTTCCAGGACGGCATCATCGGCATCAAGACGGGGAACATCCCGGAGGTGGGCGCGGTCTACCTGGTGGCCGCCCGCGGCCTGCTCGCCGACGGCCGATCCCGGCTGCTCTTCGGCGCCGTGCAGGGGCTGCCCACCATCGAGGCCGCCCTCCAGGCGGGCAGGGAGCTGATCGACGCCATGAAGTCCTCGCTCGTGGTCCGTCACCTGGTCTCCGCCGGCCAGCCGGTGGGCGACTACCGCGCACCCTGGGGCGAGGTGGTGGGCGTGGCCGCGGTCGAGGACCTGGACGTGCTCACCTGGCCCGGGAGCCCGGTCCGGGCCCGGCTCGCGGCCCGGCCGCTGGAGCCGCCGGTGTCGCCGCGGACCGAGGTCGGCGACCTGGAGGTCACGGTCGGGGCCCAGACCTACGATCTGCCCGTGGCCGTCACCGGCCAGCTCTACGGACCCGGCCGGCTCGCCCGGCTGACCCGGCTGACCTGGTGAGGCTTCAGCGCGGCTTCCGCAGCTGGTTGGCCACCGCGCTCGCGATCTCCTCGCGGGAGAGGTCGTAGAGGCCAAAGTAGCGGGCCCCCATCCGCTCGGCCAGGTCGGCGCAGGCGTTGATGGCGTAGGTCTGGTACATGGGCGCCACCCGGGCCAGGTGCTGGACCGAGGGCAGGTGGCTGAAGTCCCGGGCCGAGTCGATCACCAGGGCGTCGATCTTCTCGGCGTTGATCAGCGCCGCCACCTTCTGGGCCTCGACCAGCGGCTCCTCCTTGAACATCGAGATGTTCCCACGCCCGTCCGAGATCAGCACCAGCAGGGGCCGGGTCGAGGGGTCCCGGGTGAGCTCGGTCTTGATCACCTTGTAGCCGGCCATGAGCCCGTGGGTGAGCGGGGTGGTGCCGCCCACCGAGAGCCGCTCCAGCCGGCGCTGGGCCAGGGAGACGCTCGAGGTGGGCTGCAGCACCACCTCGGCCGAACGGTTCTTGAACACCACCACCGCCACCCGGTCGCGGCGGACGTACGCGTCCTGGAGGAGCGAGAGGATGGCGCCCTTGGTGGCGGCCATCCGCTGCTCCGCGTCCATCGAGGCCGAGGCGTCGACCACGAACACGATCAGGTTGCCGACCTTGCGCTCCCGCACCTTCTGATGGAGGTCCGCCCGCTCCAGCTTGAGGCGCCCGCCGGGCCGCCGACCTCGCCGAACCTGGTAGGGGGCGGCCGCCCGCACGGTGGCGTCGAGGGCCAGATCGGTCACCTTCTCCTGGGCGCGGGCGCGCACGTACCGGCCGCGCCGGTCCCGGGAGGTGCTGGTGGTTCGCTTGCCGGTCTGCCGCCGGGCCACCCGCTTGCGGGGCAGCTCGATCTTCCGCACCGTGAAGGCCTCGCCCGCCTCCGGCACCGCCTCGTGGCCGCCCGGGCTGCCCGAGGCCGCGCCCTCGTCGGCGCCCGTGCCCTGCTGGCCGGCCTCACTGCGGGTGGAGCGGTCGGGCTCGCCCTCGGCCACCCGTTGCTCGTCGGCCGGACCGCCCTCGACCTCCTGGCTGCCCTGGGCGTCCTGGGTCTGATCCTGCCGGCGCTCCCCGGTCTCGGTGGGCTCGCTCTCCTGGTGCTCGCGCCGGATGCGCGCCCGGGCGCGGTGGGCGAGCGCCAGCTCGGCCGCGTCGTAGATGTCCTCCCGGGTGGGGGAGGGATGCCCGCGCAGCGCGGCCAGCGCCCGGGCGGTCTGGCCGGTGACCACGTCGCCCCGGTGGCCCTGGACGCCGGCCTCGATGCAGATGGCCGAGACGACCCGGGCCTGGGCCTGGGTGAGCGAGACCAGGGGGAAGGCGGCGATGGCCGCCCGGAGGCGCTCGGCCAGCTCGCCGTCCGCCTCCCGGAAGCGGGCGGTGAAGCCCGGGTCCCCCTCCCGGAAAGCGGCGTCGCGCTCCGCGATCTCCACCCTGAGGTCGGGGTCCCGGATGCCCTCGACGTCGACGCAGAGGCCGAAGCGGTCCAGGAGCTGGGGCCGCAGCTCGCCCTCCTCGGGGTTCATGGTCCCGACCAGGATGAAGCGGGAGGGGTGCACGACCGAGACCCCCTCGCGCTCGACCA
>DASRBU010000143.1:0-2803 GCA_035653475.1 Candidatus Dormiibacterota bacterium
CGCCGGAGGCAGGTAGTGGTACGAGGTGCCCTCGTCCCGGACCGCGGCCGAGGGCACCACCACGTGGCCGAGCGCGAGCTCGGGCACCAGCGCCCCCGCCCCGCCACAGGCGGCGAAGCGGCGGCAGCCGCGGGCGATGGCTTGCTCGAAGAAGGCCGCCGCCAGCGGCGCCCCAACGCCGGGCTGGAAGAAGGCCAGCCGCCGGCCCCGGTGGACGATCTCGTAGGCGACGTGGGTCCCCTGCTCGGAGCGCAGCTTGAAACAGGGACGCGCCTCCCGCCCCAGCCGCTCCACCACCTCGCCGAAGAAGCAGAGCACGCAGCCCTCGGGAACATCCCGGGGCGGGACCATGCTGGGGTCGAGGATCCCCCGGGGATCGGGGTCGTACTCGAGGATGGGGAGGTTCACGCCCACGCCCTCAGCTCGATTGCCGTGGCCTCCCGCGGGCAGGTCCCGCACCGCCCGATCGCCCCCCGGTCCGGCCGGCGTCCCGGGCCCGATCCCGGCCGGCACCGGGGCGCCGGCGGGCCTCCAGGAGCGCCCGACACTCCTCCTCCAGGACGCCCACCAGGACGGCGGGCGGAGGTCCCCAGCCGGCCACGCCCTCCAGCTCCAGCAGGGGCCAGGGCGAGCCGAGGCCGCCCGGGGCCGAGGTCGGGCAGCCGATCACCACCTCGGCGATGGCCGTCTCCCGGATCACGTAGGAGCACATCAGGCAGGGCTCGACGCTGGTGTAGAGCACGCAGCCGCGCAGATCGGGGGTGCCGGCGCGGCGCACCGCCGTGCGGATGGCCAGCACCTCGGCGTGGGCGGTGGGATCGACCGAGGCCACCACCGACTCCACGCCCTCTCCCAGCACCTCGCCCCCGCGGACCACGAGCGACCCCACCGGCGCGTCGTCGTGCTCGGCCGCCCGCCGCGCCAGCTCCAGGCAGCGCCGCATCCAGGGCACGTGCTCGACCGGCTCCGGCGCGGGCACTCGCCCCTTCGCCGCCCACGTCTGGCCGCCCATCACCGGACCTCCGCCCCAGCGCCACCTCGGGTCGGCACCCGGGGCCACCCTCCCCGTTCGGGCGACCACGGCTCACGTCCTCGCCCCATCCCCTCCTCGAGCCGCTCCACGTCCCCGTCTCCCCTCCGGTCACGACCGCGCCCTCATCTCCAGCCGGGGCCATCGACCACCCCGGCTTCACCCATCATCGTCCCCCTCCTGCGGCCGGAGCGGGCGCCCCGGCTGCGCTGCGCCGGCCCGGGGTGGAGGGGACGGGCGGCGCGCCGCGCCTCCGTGCCCCGATCTCGCCCCCGGCACCCCCCGCCGCCGACGCGTAGATTGGCCGGAGATGGACCTCACCCGACCCCGAACCGGCGGCGGGGGTCGGGCGGAGACCTCGACGCCGGACCCAAGAGGACCTGAATCGACCGTGACCAGCGACCGCGACCCGAGCCCCGGCCCGACCGATGTCGGCACGCCCCGGGACGCCCCGAGATGGAGGGCGGATCGTGGCCCCGATCCCTCGGTGCCGGTGGCCGTGATCGAGCAGGACCCGGTCCCGGTCGGGGTGGCGGCGCGGGAGGTGGCCGGCTGCGTGGTCAACACCGCGCGCCTGCTCGCCCGGGGCCGGGTCCGCCGGCGTCCCGAGCACGTCGGGATGCGCCTGCGCTTCGCCGACGGCACCTCGGCCGTCGTCTACCGGGAGACGGTGATCGAGAGCGCTCCGGTCCGGGACCCGTGCATGCTCCTGGTCGCCTTCCGGCTCCGGCTGGTCCGGGGCGCGGGGCACGTCCTCTTCCGGGCCGAGAGCCTGCTCAACACCCCGCTCTTCGCCGGCTTTCCCGGCCTGGTGTCCAAGCTCTGGGTGGCCCACGACCAGGGCGGCGTCTACCGCGGGCTGTACGAGTGGGACGGCCCCGAGCGGGCCGAGCACTACGCCCGCTCCCTGTGGTGGCTGCTGAGGCCGGTCTGCGTGCCCGGCTCGATCCACTACGTCGTCCTACCCGGCCTGCGCCGCGACCGGCTGCTGGCCGATCCCCATCTGCTCGACCGGGTGGTTCCCCGGCCGGCCGGCGGCCTGGTCCTCACCGCGCTCGGCGACCCGAGATGACGGCCGACGTCCTGGTCGTGGGCGCGGGGCCCACCGGCCTCACCCTGGCCCTCCAGGCCCACGACCACGGGGCGCGGGTGCGGGTCCTCGACCGCCGCCCGGAGCCGTTCCGCCCCTCGCGGGCGATGATCGTCCATCCCCGGACCCTGGAGGTGCTCCATCCCCTCGGCGTCACCGAGGCCCTGCTGGCCCGCGCCGACCCGGCCCCCCGGGTCCGCCTCCGGCTCGGCCCCCGGGTCGTCCGGCTCCGCCTGGGCGAGCTGGACCTCGCCGACGTGCGCTTCCCCCACCTGTGCCTCCTGCGCCAGACAGACCTGGAGACGGTCCTGGCCAGGGCGCTCCGGGAGCGGGGGATCGAGGTCGAGTGGGGGACCGAGCTGGTGGACCTGGAGGAGGCGGCGGCCGAGGTCCGGGCCCGGCTCCGGTCCCGGGCGGGCCTGGAGGAGGTGGGGTGCGGCTTCGTGGCCGGCTGCGACGGGCCGACGAGCAGGGTGCGGGCCTGCGCCGGCGTCGGCTGGCGGGGTGGCCCCTACTCGGAGGAGATCGTGCTCGCCGACGCCGAGCTGGCCGGCCTGGAACCGGGCATCACCCACGCCGTGGTGGGGCGACGGGGGCTGCTGCTCGCCTTCCCCCAGGGCGAGCGAGCCACCTGGCGACTGCTGTTGACCCGGGCCGCCGGGCCCGACCGGCTGCCCTTCGGC
>DASRBU010000144.1:0-5857 GCA_035653475.1 Candidatus Dormiibacterota bacterium
CGCCCTGCGCGAGGCGCTGGGCCGCAACTTCCTGGCCCCGGTGGAGGCGCCGGGGCGGGTGCTGGACGTGGGCACCGGGACCGGGCGCTGGGGGATCGAGGTGTGTTGGGAGCACCCGGAGGCGCTGGTGGTGGGGCTGGACCTGGTGGCGGGGCCGAGGGAGCATCCTTCCGGCTACCGGCACGTGCGGGGCAACCTGCTCCAGGGGCTGCCCTTCCAGAGCGACACCTTCGACCTCGTCCACCAGCGCTACCTGGTCTCGGGCATCCCGCTGGGGGAGTGGCCGCGGGTGGTGGCGGAGCTGGTCCGGGTGACCCGACCCGGGGGCTGGGTGGAGCTGGTCGAGCCGACCATGGCGTTCTCCCACATGGGCCCCGCGACCCGGCGCGCCTGGGGGTTGGTCCAGGATCACGTCGCCGCCCCTCTCGGACTCGACACCGCCAGAGCCGTCTTCGAAGCCCTGGACGGCTATCTCCGCCAGGCCGGGTTGGAAGCGGTGGTCCGGCGCGAGCTCGTGCTGCCGGTGGGCGAGTGGGGCGGCCGGGTCGGCTCCTTCCTGGCCAGCGACGCCCGGGCCGTCCTGACACGAATGGGCGAGCTGCTACGGTCCCGATCGCTCATCCCGGCCGAGGAGGCGGCCGACCTCACCCGTCGCTCGACCCTGGAGTTCGAGGAGCACCACACCACCTGGCCGCTGGCCATCGCCTTCGGCCGCAGGCCGGGCTGAGGGTCGCGACGTCGCGGTCGGGCGCCGTTGACCGTCCGCGGCGCACGGCTGCACGGATCGCTCGAGGGAGCGCGGGGGGTGGATCGAGGTCCGACGCGCGCGGGCTCACTCACTCCGGGATGTTGCCGGAGCGGCTGCCCGTGGTGAAGGGCGCGGCCACGCCGGCGGAGTCGATCGCCATGCTCATGCCCATCCTGGCCTGGAGCAGCACGTGACCGTGGAGCACCCAGAGACCGGGTTGTCGGCGAGGAAGACCACGTCCCAGGCCTGGTGAGAGCCGACCAGGAGCGTGTCCAGGCGGATCGGGCTGCCCTGAACCGAGACGCCGTCGCGGCCATCACCGACCGGGCCTTCCGCATGATCCTCGACGCCCAGGACGACCTCGAGGTGGTCGCAGAAGCAGCAGACGGCGAGGAGGGGGTGACGGCGGTCCCCGATGCCGGCCCGACGTCGTGCTCATGGACGTCCGGATGCCCCGGAGGGACGGGTTGGAGGCGACCCGTCGATCCTCCAGAGCGGGTCCCCTGCCGGGTGATCGTGCTCACGACCTTCGACCTCGACGCGTACGTGTACGCCGCCCTGAGAGCCGGGGCGAGCGGCTTGCTGCTCAAGGACCCGTCACCCGAGCGTCTGGCCACCGCGGTCCGGATGATCGTGGCCGGCGACGCCATCCTGGCTCCCGGCATCACCCGACGGCTGGTGGAGCGCTTCGCCAGGCAGGTGGTGGCCGCCGCTCCCGGGCGATCTGGCCTCGCTCACGGAGCGCGAGCGAGAGGTACTCCAGCTGGTGGCGCGAGGGCTGAGCAACGCCGAGATCGCCGCCAGGCTCCACCTGGGCGAGGCCACCGTCAAGACCCACGTGACCCGTATCCTGTCTCCAAACTCAGGCTCCGGGATCGGGTCCAGGCGGTGGCCGCCGCCTACGAGTCGGGGCTGGTGCGACCCGAGGATCCAGGTATGAAGGGACCACGCGCCATCGCCCGGCCGCTCCCGGGTTGGATCCCACCGCCCGACCCGGCCGCGCTCGAGGTGTGGACAGGGTGTAGAAAGTGGGGAAAGTATGACCCCGACGGACCACCGCTCCGGTGCTGGAACCCGCCCGTCGGGCCGGCTCAACAGCCCCTTCGCGTGCATCCCTCGGGGTCGAGGTACACACTATCGGACCCGGGGCTCGTGGCACAATCCCCGAAATCCCGTTCGCCAGCAGGCGATGCGAGGTAGCCTCCCCCACTCGATGGTGGGAGCGGCGCGGCGATGGGCACAGGGTCTCGTCTCCTACACTGGCGGCCATGTCACTCAGCCTGGAATCAGCCCAGACCGTCATCGCCGGGGCGCACGAGCACGCCAGGCGGCTCGGCGTCCGCGTCACCGTGGCCGTGGTCGACGAGGGGGGTTTCCTGCAGGCCCTGGGCCGCATGGACGGAGCTCCGCCCCTGTCCTCCCAGATCGCCGAGGCCAAGGCGGTCGGGGCCGCGCTCTGGCACCGCGACGGCGGGTCGCTAGCCGAGGTCCACCGTGAGCGTCCGGCCTTCTTCGCCCAGGTCGACCGACTGGTCCGATTGCCCATCATCCCCGGCCGGGGCTCGCTGCTCGTCCGGCAGGGCGACCTCGTGCTCGGCGCCGTGGGCGTGAGCGGTGCCACGGCCGAGCAGGACGAGGAGTGCGCTCGGGCCGGCCTCGCCCGGCTGGCGTGACGTCCTCAGGGCGGATTGCAAAGGGGGTAGCGCTCCAGGGGGACGTACCGGGGTCCGACACCCGGCCGGAGCCGGCTCTCGAAGAGGATGAACTCGTCCGCCGTCCAGGGATCCAGTGGGGGCGGATCGCCCAGCCGGGGCGGTCGAGGGCAGCGGTCGCGGGCTCGCGCCAGGGTGACGTGGGGGCGGAACGGCCGTGTCTCCGGCGGGACGCCGGCCGCGTGGCACGCAGATTCCACCTGCGCGGCCAGGGACGCGCAGGGCTCAGTTCCCTCGACCAGACCCAACCAGATCACGCGCGGGAGCCCACGGCCGGGGAACGTCCCCAGACCCCCGAGCCGGAGGCGGAACGGCCCCAGCCGCACGCGGCCCAGCTCCGCCCGTACCCGGTCGAGCCGCGCCGTCTCCAGCCAGCCCAGGAAGCGTAAGGTGAGGTGCAGGGCCTCCGGCTCGACCCACCGGTACCCGGGAGCGGCCTCGGCGCTCGCCGCCAGGTGGCCGGCCAGGGCCTGCCGCTGCCTTTCCGGGATGGGGAGCGCGACGAAGACGCGGAGGCGGGCGTCCACGGTCAGAAGCGTACCCGGTGAGGGATGATCGGATTCGGAGATGCAACACCTGCTCGGCGGCCTGATCCTGGGGGGACTCGCCATCCTGATCGGGCTGGCCTGGGTGCTGGGCGCCCTCCGGCGCCGGCGGGAGCGAGCCGACACGCTCCCCACCTACCGCGCCACCGGCGGCATCCTCTACACGATCTCGCAGCTCGGCTGCGCCGGCGTCCTGATCCTGGGCGGCATCGCCATCCTGGCCCTGATGCTGATCGGCGGACGCTGAGCGGTCACCGAGCGCAGCCGCTCAGATCACCGTCCGTTCGGCGAGCAGCTCTCCCCGGCTGAAGCGGTCCGGGGAGAGGGAGCTGACGTCCACCTCGGACCGCCCCTCCACCAGCAGCTGCGCCAGCACCAGGGCCGCCGCCGGGGCCTGCATGAAGCCGTGGCCGGAGAACCCGCAGGCACACCAGAACCGCTCCACGCCCGGTGCCGGCCCGAGCAGGGCGTGGTGATCGGGGGTGGTCTCGTAGAGGCCTGCCCAGGCCGTCTTCAGACCCGCCCGCCCCAACGCCGGGGCACGGTTCGCGGCCGCGGCGGCGATCCGCTCCACCAGGCCCCAGTCCACCTCGGTGCTGAAGGTCGGGGGCTCGCTCCGGTCGCTCATGCCGATCAGGACCCCCTCTCCCTCGGGATGGAAGTAGAGCGAGGTCGCGAGGTCCACGGTCATGGGGCTGGCGCGTCCGAGCTCGGGGAAGGCGTCGGTGACGAGCACGTGACGGCGGTAGGGGAGGACCGGCAGCTCCAGCCCGGCCATGCGGCCGATCTCGGCCGACCAGGCCCCGGCGCAGTCGAAGACCAGGCCGGTGGCGATCCGCCCCTGGCTGGTGAGCACCTCCTCGACCCGACCGCCGCGCACCGTCAGCCCGGTCACGGCCACCCCCTCCAGCAGCCTGGCTCCGAACCTCCGCGCCGCCCGGGCATAGCCGGCGGTCACATCGGCGGGGCTGGCCAGGCCGTCGCTGGGGCAGAAGGTCCCGCCGATCACGTCGCCCACCTCCAGCACCGGCACCAGCTCCCTGGCCTCGGCCGGGGTCGTCCAGCGAACCTCCTCCAGCCCCAGCCGCCACCACATCTCGAGCCGGCAGCGGAACTCGTCGACCAGCTCCTGAGAGGTGAGCAAGAACAGGTAGCCGATCTGCCGGAAGTCGGCGTGACCGCCAGTCTCCTCGTCGAACTCCAGCAACAGCCGCACCGCGAGTCGCTGCAGCCGGACGTTGACCTCGCTGGAGAACTGCTGACGCACGCCGCCGGCGCAGCGCCCCGTCGAGCCCGCGCCCAGGGCGTCCCGTTCCAGGAGGAGCACGTCGAGCCCACGCCTGGCCAGCTGGTAGGCGAGCGCGCAACCCATCACCCCGCCCCCGACGATGACGACGTCAGCGCTCCGCATCGGTCGAGGCCACCCGGGCCCAGACCTCGAAGATGAGCTTGAGGGCCGCCAGCACGGTGATATCGGCGTGATCGAGAGGCGGAGCGACCTCGCAGACGTCCATGCCCACCAGCCTCCCCGTCCGGGCAATGGCGTCGAGCAGCTGCAGCGCCTGGCGGGTGCTGAGGCCGGCCGCGGAGGCGATCTCCGTCCCAGGTGCGAAGGCAGGATCGAGGGCGTCGATGTCCAGGGACAGGTGCACCGGTCGCCCCTCCAGACGGGTGTGCAGCCGCTCCACGGCCGCGGGCTCGGCCGCCAGCTCCCAGGCCGTGACCATGGTCACGTCCCGCTCCCGCACGAAGTCCACCTCTTCGGGGTCGAAGTCCCGGCAACCGGCCAGCGCCACCGCCTCGGGGGCCAGCCCCGCCACCTCCAGGCCGCGCCGCAGCGCGCAGCCGCAGGTCCAGCGTCCACCCCGGGAGCGGTCGCAGAGGTCGGGGTGGGCGTCGACCCAGAGCACCGCCAGGCCGGGATGGCGCTGGGCCTGAGCCGCCAGCACGGGCACGGCCGAGCAGTGGTCGCCGCCCAGAACGGTCAGGAACGCGCCCCGTGGCACCTCCGCCAGCCGCTCGGCCACCGACCGCCATCCGGTCTCCACCGACTCCCCCATGGGGAGGTCTCCGAGGTCGTGCACGGTCAGACCCTGGAGCCGGCGCCCCCGCTCATCGACCGGCGGCAGGGCGGCCGAGAGCCGCCGCAGCTCTGCCGGGGCCCGGGCCGCCCCCCGCCGGTACACGGCCGAGCCGTCGTAGGGGATGCCGGCCACCACCACCCGGGCCCGGGCACAGGGCGCGGCCGGCAGCCCACCCCAGTGAGCGAGACCCCGCAGGTCGATCACGGCTCGGGCCACACCTCGAGGAGCATCGGCCTTCCCGTCACCTCCAGGCTACCGGAGACGCCGCCCGCCGGCGGCTGCCGGCCCCGTTCCCGCCCGGAGCGCGGCCGGGGCCGGCTTCCCCTCCGGCCCAGGTCCGCCGGCCGGGAGCACGACGGCGCCTCGGGGCCGGCGGCCCCCCCACGGCCGCGCGCTCGGCGCCTGGCCGGATCACCGACGCGGAGCCGCGGACGGGGAAGGCGAGGTGGCACGGGGCGCGGAAGACGGCGCGACGCGGGCGGCCCCGGGCAGGTCCCGGGGACCCAGAGCCCCGAAGCCGGGCACGTGCTGGCCGAAGCCCATCACCCGGGAGGCGAGGTGGGAGGAGGCAAGCTGGGGCTCCAGGATCTGGTCGTACAGGCCCCGCAGCCCGCCCAGCACGGGGATGTCGGCGGCCGCGACCGGCGCCTTGCGGGCCTGGAGGGCGAGCGCGGTCTGGTCGGCGGAGCCGAGGACGCCGGCGGTGAAGGGGTTGCTCCCCAGCGTGGCCTCGGCCGCCCGGACCTGGCCGACGTTCAAGGACGGGGT
>DASRBU010000145.1:0-2889 GCA_035653475.1 Candidatus Dormiibacterota bacterium
TTGCGAACGGGAGCGCAACCCGGCTCCGGCTACGTGCCGCCGGACGGGCTCAGCGGAGGCCAGGGGTTCGTGACCGACACCCACGTCATGGTGTCGGCGCAGCAGTACATCGGCCACGTCGGCCAGGTCATGACGGCCGAGGTCGACCGGCTGATGGCGAGCCTGGAGCACCTGAACCCCAGGACCTGGGACGGGGAGGCCTATCGCGCCTTCCTTCGGGCCAAGGACAGCTGGCACGCCGCCCACGGCCACATCATGAAGGCCCTGGCCGACATCGAGAGCTGCCTGGGCGAGAGCTCGAAACGGTACGACCAGGCCGACCTCGACAGCCAGCTCGGCATCGACAACGCCGTCAAGGGCCTCGACTACCGCATCTAGCCAGGAGGGAGCCGTGATCAACGTCAACTTCCCCGCCATGCGGCAGGCCGCCGACGACGTGAGGAGCTGCCACAACGCGCTGGTGCAGGAGAAGGAGGGCCTGGAGCAGTTCCTGACCCGGCTCGACGCGACCTGGGAGGGGAACGCGGCCGGGCGCTGGGCGGCCGTCCGCCGGGAGTGGTACGACGCCTGCGACGAGGTCAACCAGATCCTCCTCCACCTCTACAACGCGCTGGAGGTGGCGCTCGGCAACTACCAGGGGACCGAGCGTTACCTGGAGCAGCTCTGGGGAGGCTGATCCGTGGCCGCGGCCGCGCCCGGCGCCCCCGCCTGGCTCAGCCGGCGAGGCACGCCCGACCGGTGCCACGTGACCGTGCAGGCCTCCAACCGGCGCCTGGACCTGGCCCTTCCCGCCACGGTCCCCATCCTGGAGCTCGTGCCCACCCTGGCCCGGCTCTGCCAGGTGGAGGCGGAGGCCGGCGAGGTCTCCCGGCGAGAGGCCACGCCGCCGGTCTGGACCCTGGCCCGGGCGGCGGGCGCGCCCTTCGCCCTGGACTCGACTCTGGCCGAGGCAGGCGTGCTGGACGGGGAGGTGCTCCACCTGGTGGATGTCTCCGCCTGGCGGGCGCCGCAGGTGTCCCGTCTGGGCGGTTCGCGGACGGCGCCGGAGCGTCGGGGCCGCCTGGCCTGGACGGCGTCCACGACCTCCTGGCTGCTCGCCGGCCTGGGCGCGACGGCCCTGGGGCTGCCCCTCCTGGCCCTGGGCGTGGCCGGCGCCCTGGACCAGCGGGCCGGCCTCCTGGCCCTGGCCCTGGCCCTGGGCCTCGCCGCCTTCCTGCTCCTGGGCCGGGACCGGGCCGGGCGGCCGCCGGTTGGCCTCGCCCTCGCCGCCGCCGTGGTCGCCCTGGGCGGCGCCGCCGGGGCAGGCCTGGCCGCCGGCCCGGGCTTGCGTCCAACCGGGGCCGGGCTGGGCGGGGGCCTGGCGCTGCTGGTCCTGGGCCGGGCGCTGCCCGCCGTGGCCCCGGGTGGTGCCCTCGCCGCCGGCGCTCTGGCGCTGGCCGGGGCCGCGACCGCGGCCGGGATCGCGCCCGAGCGGACGGCGGCGGTGGCCGCGGCCGCGGGCTGCCTCGCCCTCCAGCTCTGGCCGGTCGCCGGCGACTTGGAGCCGGTCCTGGCCGGGTCCGGCGACCGAAGGTCCGGCGATCCGCGACCGGGGTGGACGCCGGTCTCGCTCTCGGCCGGCCTGTCCCTGGTGGTCCTGGTCGCCGGGTCGGTCCTGCTGGCCCGGGGCGGCTGGCCGGGCGTCGGCCTGGCGGCGGTGGCGGCGGCGGGGCTGGGCCTTCGCGCCCGCTCGCGCCCGCTCCTGGCCGAGGCGCTGCTGCCCGCCATCGCCGGCGCGGCGCTGCTCCTCGGTCTGGAGGTCCTGGCCGGCCTCTCCCTCGCCGCTCACGGGCAGGCGCTGGCCGGGGTCGCCCTGGCCGCCGGCCCGAGCCTGGGGCTGATCGCCCTGGCCGGGTGGCGGGACCTCCCGGGGCTGCCGACCCCGCTGACCCGCCTGGGCTGGCTGGGGGTCGACCTGGCCCTGGTGGTGCTGACGCTGGGGGCGCTGGGGGTGATTGACCAGGTGGCCCGGCTCGTGCATCACGTGGTCGGTTGAGGTGGCGCGACCGGAGTGGAATTGATGGGGGACGAGAACGATCCGCTGGTCCGGCTGAGCGATGGTCGGATCATGCGGCTGAGCGAGTTCAAACGGCTCCAGCAGCAGGAGATCCAGGCCTTCGTTCAGCAGATGACGGTGACCATCGAGTCGCTGGGTCGGCTGAGCTCGGCCATGGACGGTGAGGCGGGCGAGGTCTGGAACGCCAAGTGGCAGCTCGACACCGACCTCGCCGGCATCGAGCAGGCGATCGGCACCGACGACACCGGCCAGAAGTTCAGGGCGGCGTGGAAGGAGAGCTACGGTCAGCTCCTGGAGGGATTCGACGCCGTTGCCCAGAACCTGATCAACCTGCGCGACAGCCTCAGCTCGGCGGCGGACCAACTCTTCAAGACCGAGAGCGACACCCTGAAGGGCTTTGGCATGACCGCGGTCGATCCGCGGCCCAAGCCTTCGAAGCGTCGCCCGACGGTGTGTTGACGGACAGAAGGGGCAGTGTCCGATCACGGTGACTCCGCCGCCATCCGCAACTACGCCGACAGGTTTCGGAGCGCTGGCCGGCGGCTGCAGGCGATCTCGGATGACGCCGATGCCTGGGTCTACTTCTGCACCGCGGATTGGAAGGGTCAGTTCAAGGACGACCTGCTCCGCCTCTGGAACGAGAACTTCACCGCCAACGACGCCCTCAACGCGCGGGCCTGGGCCGACGAGCGCGAGGCGTTCATCAAGGCGCACCCCAACCGCGCCCGGCTGTACGACGCCAACGTCGATCCCGGGAAGACCGCCTTCCGCACGCTGATCGACGCCTGCAACTCGTTCGCCGCCTGGTTGGACGACTACGCGACCGCCATCGA
>DASRBU010000146.1:0-12542 GCA_035653475.1 Candidatus Dormiibacterota bacterium
CGGCTGGCGGGGACGCTGTCCGGGGGGGAGCAGCAGATGGTGGCGGTGGGCCGGGCGCTGATGGCCCGGCCCGACCTGCTGGCGGTGGACGAGCTCTCCCTGGGCCTGGCCCCGCTGGTCGTGGACGCGCTGGCGGAGCACCTGGTCCAGCTCAACCGGGAGACCGGGATGACCATCCTGCTGGTGGAGCAGAACGCCCGCCTCGCCCTCGAGCTCTGCCCCAGGGCCTACGTGCTGGAGGCGGGCCGGATCGCCGCCAGCGGGAACTCGGAGCAGCTCGGCCGCACCGCCGCCGTCCAGGCGGCCTACCTGGGCGGTGCCGCCGACGAGGCCGAGGTCGCCGAGGGCGGGTCGTGACCGGGCCGAGCCGGGAGGCGAGGGCGTGAGCCTGTTCCTCACCTACGTGGTCAGCGGCATCGCCACCGGCTGCACCTTCGCCCTGGTGGCCACCGGCTTCGTGGTCATCTACCGGGTTTCCCGGGTGGTCAACTTCGCCCAGGGCGTCTTCGCCGTGATCGCCGGCATGGTGGCCTCCTCGCTGCTCACCCGGAACCTGCCCCACGGTCCGGCCGAGGTGCTGGCGGTGGCGGTGGCGGCGCTGGCCGGGCTGGCGGTGGGGGCGATCGCCATCGGCCGCCCGGGCACCCCGCCGCTCGCCTCGCTGATCATCACCCTGGGCCTCGGCATCGGTTCCTACGCCGTCATCATCCTGATCTGGGGGGATCAGCCGGTCTCCTACTCCGGCCTCCCGGGCCTGGCCCGGCTGGGAGGCGTCAGCATCCAGCTCCAGTTCCTGCTCGTGGTCGCGGTGACGGCCATCACCTTCGCCCTGCTCAGCCTGTTCTTCGACCACACCTACCCGGGCAAGGCCCTGACCGCGTGCTCCAGCAACCCCTACGCCGCGCGCCTGGTGGGCATCGACGTGCGCCGTATGGGCCTGGTCGCCTTCGCGCTCGGTGGGGCGCTGGGAGGCCTGGCCGGGGTGCTCATCACCCCCCTCCAGCCGGTCTCCTTCGACTCCGACGTGGGCATCGCCATCAACGGCTTCGCGGCCGCCATCTTCGGCGGGCTGCTGAGGCCGGGCACGGCCCTGGTCGGCGCTCTGGTGCTGGGCGTGGCCGAGGCCCTGGTCGCCGGCTACTACCGCGCCTCGTTCGAGAGCGGCGTCGCCCTGGTGATCATGCTCGGGCTCATGGTCTGGCGGGCGAGCCGCGGCGCGATCGCCGAGGAGCCGGAGTGAGAGCGCTGCGCGGCCGACCACCCACGTTCTGGATGGGGGTGGTGGTCGCCCTGGTCTCGCTGGTGGTGCCCGTCGCCCTGAACGACTCCCAGCTCACCGTCTACGTCTTCATCGGGCTGTCGGTGATCGTGGTCGCGGGCCTCTCGCTGCTCATGGGCTTCGCTGGCCAGATCTCGCTGGGGCAGGCCGCCTTCTACGCCATCGGCGCCTACACCGCGGCCCTCCTCACCCGGGCCCTCGGCGTGCCCCCGCTGGTCTCACTCGCCGCGGCCACCGCCTTCACCGCCGGGGTAGCGGTGGTGGTGGGCCTGCCCCTGCTACGGCTGCGGGGCCACTACCTGGCCTTCGCCACGCTGGCCTTCCAGCTGATCGTGCTCTCCGTGATCGGGGAGGCGCGCGGCCTGACCGGTGGAGACACGGGCATGCCCGGCATCCCCACCCTCTCCATCGGTCCCCTGGCCATCCAGGGCCAGTACCGCGCCTTCGTCTACGCCTACGTCACCTGGGTGCTGGTGGTGGGGGTCCTGCTCTTCAACCGCAACCTGGTGCGCTCCCGCCCCGGGCGAGGGCTCCGGGCGCTGGCGACCAGCGAGGCCGGCGCCCTGGCCGCGGGCGTCCCCGTCGCCCGCTACAAGCTGCAGGTCTTCGCCCTCTCCGCCGCCTACGCCGGGCTGGCCGGCGGCGTCTACGCCTTCTTCGTCAGCTACATCGCCCCCGGGTCCTTCCCGGTGCTGCTCTCGATCCAGTTCCTGATCATGGCCACGGTGGGGGGCCTGGGCTCGGTCTGGGGGTCGGCGGTGGGTGCGGTGGTGGTCTACCTGCTGGTCCAGGTCCTGCAGAGCGTGGGCACCGGGCCGGGCCTTCCTCCCCAGCTTCCCGCGATCCTCTCCTACGCCGTCTACGGCCTGGTGCTGGTGCTGGTCATGACCTTCCTGCCCCAGGGGCTCGTGCCCGCGCTCCAGGCACGGGTGGCGGCCCGGCGTCAGGTCTCGGCCCTGGAGGCCCAGGCGCGGGGCCAGCTCGACTGAGGCGCAACCGGTCGGGGTCGGTCTCGGCGCACCGTCGGCGAGGTCGGTCGCGAGGGAGACCGCGGCCAGCAACTCCGCGCGCCGCAGCGAGGTTGCACGCGGCGACGCGGCCGAGGGAGGGGACGCCACCGGACGAAGCCGCCACGACCGGCCGGCGACGACGGGGGGACGAGTCGACACCCGTGGTCGGGAGCCATCCGATTCGTCCGCCGCGAGCGGGTGACGGCGGTCGGCACCCCGGGTGGCGAGCGCAGCTCGGCCCGATCCGGACGCGAAGCCCTTCCCGGTCCCGGGTTCGCCGCGCTCGCCGCTGAGGGCCGGGGGGTCGGGTCAGGCGTCGGCCGGCGCCCTCGGGCTCGATCGAGGTCGGTGGAACGGGGTCCAGGCTTCGATGCGCCGCACGAACGCGTCACCCCGAGCCCGATCGGCCCCGTCGGGCCGGCGCTCGGCCGGCCCGCCGCCGTACGGGTGCTGAGATGCGGTTGGAGGAGGCCCCCCTGCCCTCCCTGCCTCATCAGGCCCTGACCTCCTGCCACCGGCGAAGCTGGCCCGGAGACGCCGCCCGGTGGTCACCAGCTCAGGCCGTCCCGTCAGCCGCCGAGGAGGCCGGTGGGGCCGGGCCGCCCCAGGAAGCGGACCACCGGCCCGCAGACGGGCACCCGCGCCGGCCGCACGATCGCCCGCACCCGACCTGGCCGGGGCCGACGCGGCGCCCTCGAGCAGCACGCTCCGCCCCCCGGCCACCAGCCACGTCGGTCGTGGTCGTCCAGCGAGCGCGAGTCGGCGCCCGCGAGGAGGGCCAGAGGTCCGACCAGGAGGAGGAAGAGGAGCACGGCAACGGTCACCACCCGGCCATGATGGGTTCCGGCCATTGATGCGGGCAACGCATCGTTCCTCATAATCCAATCGGAATGCTCGATCACTGGGCCGACCTCCAGCTGCGCCACCTGCTCGCCCTGCAGGCGGTGGCGCGCGGCGGCTCGTTCTGGGCCGCGGCCGACCTGCTCGACTGCAGTCAGTCCACGGTCAGCCAGCGCATCGCCAGTCTGGAGCGGATCGTGGGCGAGCGCCTGGTGGAGCGCTCGCGGGGACGGCGGCCGAACGGGTTGACCGAGGCCGGACGGCGCTTCCTGCACCACGCCGAGCCCATCCTGGCCCGGGCCCAGGCCGCCCGGGCCGACTTCGCCGCCTTCTCCAACGGGGCCGCCGGACGACTGCGGGTCGGCACCTACCAGAGCGCCGGGGCCAGGATCCTCCCCGCCCTGCTCCGGGAGTACGCGACCGCCTGGCCGGCGGTCGAGATCGGGCTCACCGAGACCTGGCTGGACGACCAGCTGCTGGAGGAGGTGGAGCGGGGGGAGCTGGACCTGGCCTTCGCCTTCTACCCCCTCCCCCCTGGCCCCTTCGCCTCCGTCTCCCTGCTCGAGGACCCCTATGTCCTCCTGGTGCCGGCCGACTCGGAGCTGGCGGCCCGGCCGCCCTCCCCTCGCCAGCTCCAGGACCTGCCCCTGATCGGCTTCCGGCACTGCCGAGTCACCCAGCACATGGAGGAGCAGCTACGGGCCCGGGGGGTGGAGCCGGGGTTCGTCTTCCGCTCCGACGACAACGCCACCGTCCAGGCCATGGTGGCGGCCGGCCGGGGCGTGGCCGTGGTCCCCCTGCTCACGGTCGACCGGGACGACCCCGCGGTCAGGGTCCTCCGCCCCTCGCTGCCCATCTCGCCCCGGATCGTGGTCCTGGCCTGGCACCAGGATCGCTACCAGTCCCCCGCCGCCAGGGCCTTCGTGGAGGCGGCGAGGCGGGTCTGCGCCGGCCTCCAGGAAGCCCTCTGGGCGGCGGTGCCGCCGGAGCCGTGAGCCACCGCTCCAGCCGGAGGCCGCGGCCAGGGCTCGGGAGGGACGCGCCCGGGTGGGGGCGGGGCTGACGCCGTGCTCGACGAGCCAGGCCGCATCTGGGTCGGCGCGCCCGGGCGGGGGCGGGGCTGACGGCGACCCTTCCCCCTCGCCCCGGACCCGCCGGCCCCGGGCCCCGCCTGGTGGGCACGGTACTGCTCGGCACCCTGCTGAACCCCCTCAACTCCTCGATGATCGCGGTGGCCCTGGTCCAGCTCCACCGGGACTTCCGGATCGACCTGACCGCAGCCTCGTGGCTGGTGTCCGGCTTCTACCTGGCCGCCGCCGTGGGCCAGCCCGTGACCGGTCGGCTGGCCGACCTCTTCGGGCCACGCCGGGTCTTCTGCGCCGGCCTGGCCCTGGGCGGCGTGACCAGCGTGCTGGCCCCTCTGGCCCCGAGCTTCGGCTGGCTGGTGACGGCCCGGGTGGTCCAGGCGGTCGGCACCTCGGCCGCCTTCCCCGCCGGCCTGGCCCTGATCCGGCGCAGCGATACCCGGGCCAGGGCCCCGGCCGGGGCCCTGGCCGCCCTCTCCGTGGCCTCCAACGTCAGCGCCGCCCTGGGGCCGGCCCTGGGCGGCCTGCTGGTCAGCTCGGGCAGCTGGCGGGCCATCTTCCTGGTCAACGTCCCCATCACCCTGGCCGGCTTGCTCCTGGCCACGCGCTGGCTGCCCGCCGACCGCGCGCGCTCGGCCACGCCCGACGGAGTGGCCGGGCCGGCCGCCAGGGCCGCCCTGCAGCGGGTGGACCTGCCCGGGGTGGTGCTCTTCGCCGGCCTGCTCGCCGGCCTGCTCGCCTTCCTGCTCTCCCTCCCGGAGCGGCCCGCCTGGCCGCTGCTGTCCGTTGCCGGCCTGGCCGCGATCCTGCTCTGGTGGCGTGAACTGCGTGCGCCGGAGCCGTTCCTGGACCTGCGCATGCTCGCCGCCCACCGCCGCCTGGTCGGCGTCTACGCCCAGTTCGCCGTCGTCAACCTGGTCTTCTACTCCATCTTCCTGGGCCTGGCGGTCTGGTTCGAGCAGGTCCGGGGGTTGGACCCGGGACGGACCGGCCTGATCATGCTGCCCCTCACCGCCCTGGCGGTGGTGGTGAGCCCGCTGGCGGCGGGTCTGATCCGGAGGACCGGCCCCCGGCCCTCGCTGGTCCTCGGCTCCGCCACCCTCGCCCTGGGCTGCCTGCTCCTGCTCCTGTTCGGACCCTCCACCCCGGTGGTCGTGCTCCTGGGGGTGGGGGCGGTGCTCGGCATCCCCACCGGCCTCAACAACCTCGGGCTCCAGGCGGCCCTCTACGAGGCCGCCCCCGCCCAGGCCATGGGCACCGCCGGGGGCCAGTTCCAGACCTTCCGCTACGTGGGCGCCATCCTCTCCACCAGCCTGCTCGGGTCGGTCTTCGGCCAGGGCGGGGCCGGCTCGCGGCTGCACCTCCTGGCCCTGGCCCTGGCCGCGGTCAGCCTGGGCCTGGTGGTGGCCTCGATCCGTTCCCCGGGCCGGCGGCCCGGGGTGGCCGGTCCCGACCCCTGAGGCCGGGCCCGGCCGCGCCCCCCGGACCGGCTCAATCCCCGGTCGCGACGCCTACACTGCCTTCGTGGCCTACCGTATCGCGTGCCTGAGCCCGTACTCCGAGGAGGTGGTGCGCTCGCTCCTGCCGGGCGTTGACCTCGAGGTCGTGCTGGCCCCGCCCCCGCCCGCCCCCGACGCCCTGCGCGAGCTGCTCCGGGAGGTCGACCTCGTCCTCGGCGACAAGCGCCACCGGCACCGGCTCGATCGCCCCACCCTGGCCGGCATGACGCGCTGCCGGCTGATCCAGCAGCCGGCGGCGGGGTTCGACACCATCGACCACCGAGCGGCGGCCGATTTCGGCATCCCGGTCGCCAACGCGGCCGGGTACAACCGGGACTCGGTCGCCGACTGGGTGATCATGGCCGTGCTGACCCTGGTCCGTCGCGGCGCCGAGGCCGACCGCCGGATGCGGCGCGGGGAGTGGCCGCCCGGGGAGCTGATCGGCCGCGAGCTGGGCTCCCTGACGGTCGGGATCGTGGGCCTGGGCAACATCGGGGTGGCGGTCGCGACCCGGCTGCGGGCCTTCGGCTGCCGGGTGCTCTTCTCGGACGTGATCCCCCGCAGCCTCCCCGGCGCCGAGTTCACCGACCTCGACCGGCTGCTCGCGGAGTCCGACGTGGTCACGGTCCACGTCCCCCTGGACGAGACCACGCGGGCCTTCATCGACGCCCGCCGCCTGGCCCAGATGCGCCGGGGGGCCTTCCTGGTCAACGCCAGCCGGGGGCCGGTGGTGCAGGAGGCGGCGCTGATCGAGGCGCTGGAGAGCGGCCAGCTGGGCGGGGCGGCCCTGGACGTGTTCGAGACCGAGCCGCTGGCGCCCGACTCCCCGCTCCGCCGCATGGAGCAGGTGTTCCTCACCCCCCACATCGCCGGCCTCACCGAGGAGGCGGAGGCCCGGCTGCTGGAGATGTGCGGGGCCA
This sequence comes from Candidatus Dormiibacterota bacterium, assembly GCA_035653475.1. Taxonomy (GTDB): domain Bacteria; phylum Chloroflexota; class Dormibacteria; order Dormibacterales; family Dormibacteraceae; genus CADDZO01. Next base: position 6,634 of record DASRBU010000146.1, read on the forward strand.
ACCTGCGGCGCGTCCTGGAGGGGTTGGAGCCATTCAACGTGGTGAACGGAGTGACGAGGCGAGCATGACGACGACGCTGCGTGAGGTCTGGGAGCGCGACGGCATCAAGCTGGGGGGCTGGTGCAGCCTGCCCGGTACCCTCTCGGCCGAGCTGATGGGACGCTGCGGGTTCGACTGGGTCTGCATCGACACCCAGCACGGCCTGATCGGGTACGACCAGATGGCGGCCATGCTGCAGGCGCTGGCCATCGCCGGCACCCCGGCCTTCGTGCGCGTGCGCTGGAACGAGGCCGGCGAGATCATGAAGGCGCTCGACGCCGGCGCCCAGGGCGTGATCGTGCCCATGGTGAACTCGGCCGAGGAGGCCCGCCAGGCCGTCGGCGCCTCCCGCTACCCGCCCGACGGCTACCGCAGCTGGGGGCCCATCCGGGCGGCGCTGGACGTGCCCGAGTACACCCCCGCCTCGGCCAACCGGCGAACCGTGGTCGCGATCATGATCGAGACCCCGGAGGGGGTGGCGCACGCCGACGAGATCCTGTCCGTGCCCGGCATCGACGCCGTCTACGTCGGCCCCGCCGACCTGGCCGTGGGCATGGGCCTGACCCCGCCCGCCCGCGACCCCGAGCACGCGCGCCTGGTCGAGGCGGTGGCCGATGCCTGCCGCCGCCACGGGGTGGTGCCAGGGATCCACTGCACCAGCGTCGAGGACGCCCAGCACTGGCGCGAGCGCGGCTTTCGGATGCTCAACGTCAGCTCCGACGCGGGCCTCCTCCAGGGCGCGGCCCGGTCGGTGGTGCAGGCCCTGAAGGGGGCGGCGCCGGTTCCGGCCGAGGCGGCGGAGGGGGTATGAGCGTCACCGCCCTGCCCCCCGAGGTCGTGGAGCGGCTCCGCCGCTACGACACGCCGACCCTGGCCAACGCCATCGAGACCTTCGACCTCCGCCCGCGCGACGAGGGCTTCGCCGGCCTGGAGATCCGCTGCCTGTTCCCCGAGCTGGGTCCCATGGTCGGCTACGCCGCCACCGCCACCATCCGGGCCCGGGGACGGGCGGACGCCGACCCCGACCACCGCCCGCTCTGGGAGCTGGTGCGTTCCCTGCCCGAGCCCCGGGTGGTGGTGATGCAGGACCTGGACGACCCGCCCGCCCACGGGGCCTTCTGGGGCGAGGTCCAGGCCAACCTCTTCCGCGCCCTGGGCTGCGTGGGCGCCGTCACCGACGGCTCGGTGCGCGACCTGAACGAGGTCCGGGCGCTGGGTTTCCACTTCTTCGCCCGGGGGCCGGCGGTGTCCCACGCCTACGTGCGGCTGGAGTCGGTCGGGGAGCCGGTCACCGTGGCCGGCCTCCGGGTCCGCCCCGGCGACCTCCTCCACGCCGACCAGCACGGCGTGCTGCTGGTGCCGCACCAGATCGCGGCCGAGCTGCCCGCCGCCGCCGACCGCGTCGTCGAGCGGGAGCAGGCCTTCATCCGCTGGCTGCGCTCGCCCGACTTCGACCCCGACCGCCTGGCCGAGATGCGCCGGGCCCGTCACTGACGGGCCCGGCGCCGACCCGGCGACGCCCGGAGGGCGATGCCACCGCTTCCGGTTGGCCGGCGTCGGTTCCCGTCGACAGGTCGGTTGCTTCGGCGCCGGCCAGCCGACGGGAACCGCATGCAACGGCTCATTTCTTGAGAAACAGGCTGACCACCTGCTCCGCCACCGAGACGGCAGTGGAGATGAGCGTCGCGATGGATACCACGGTTGCAAGACCCTGTCGTGGGGTGCGGAACAACTGGTGGTAGACCTCTCGCCAACGCTCCTTGACCACGAGCATTTTCACTCGCTGCCACTTGTGCTCACGCAGGTGGCAGCCTTGTAGAATCCCGTAGGAGTTGTTTCTACAGTAGGTTCCTTCCTTTCGATTCTCGGCGCCGCAGAAGAGCGGAACTCTAAAGGCAAAGTAGTAGGCGTCAACAAGGGACAACAGGGTCAAGAAGGCCAGCGCCGTCCGATCGGGAATGTTGCCACCCACGAACGCCATCCAAGTCAAGATGAGAAGGACGAAAACCGGGTAGCCCCAGTACCGCCTCAGCCACCTCTCCATAGCCTTGCCCCTTCCACCCGTGTCCGGCCACGTCGTGGCTCCCCCGTCACCAAATAGCGTAGTGGCGTAGGTACGGTTTGGCAGCGTCTGTTTGGCGTGGCGGCCTGGATGGGCGTACCCTCGGCCGCGGGACCCGGGAGCCCGACCTCCCTTCCGCTATGGATCGGCTTCGCAACCTGACGCCGACCGGATGAGGCCCGGGCACCGAAGCAACGGTCGGACGCGCCTGCGGGCCAGCACGTGGCGGGTTGCGCTGCTCTCGACGGGAGGCCGAAGGCGTGGGGCAAGTCGATACCGGGCCGGCACACGGGCAGACCCCGGCGGCCGGGGATGCCGAGTACGTGGGCCGGCGATGGTGGCGTGGAGGCGTCGCCGGGGACGGTGATGCCGATGACGCGGCCAGTAGGCGAGCGCGGTGAGCAGATCGACTGGTTCTTCCTCAGCTCGCAGAGCTGCTCGAGCCGTGACCGGTCCAGGATCTCGGCAGCGCCGACACCGGAGGTGCGGGGTGCGGGACACGTTGGCAGCGTGATAACGGCGTCGCGATCGACCTGGCGAGGTATCGCTCGTCAGCAGGCTCACTTGGCACCTCGATGATGCGTACCGCCACCGTGAGATCGACCGTGCTGGACGAGTGGCGAGGAAGCGCGAAGTCGCGAGCGTAACCCGATGAGGAGTGCCGCTTGATGGAGCCATCACTCCCTCAGCGGCAACGGTCGCGACCGGCAACACCATCAGGGTGCCGTCGAGGACAACCCATTCACGGTCACCACTTCCCAGGAGCCTCCAGTGCACCTCGGACCTCTGGGGACCGCCCCCGATCGGAGACGGTGATCACCCGGGCACCGGCACCGACCGCCCGAGGCCGGGCCGGAGGAAGAGGCCCCGGGGGAGCGATCACCGGGGCTGGCGCCGCACCCAGTCCACGAAGCCGGCCGCGGCCGGGGTGAGCGCCCGCCCGCGCTCGGTGACCAGGTAGAGACGACGGCGCAGGGGCAGCTCCCGGATGCGGACCACGGCGATCCGGCCGGGAGCGCGTCGCAGGAGCGCCAGCGAGCTGACCAGCCCCAACCCGCAGCCGTCCTGGACGGCGGAGAGCACCGCCTCGGTGCTGCCCAGCGTCATCGCCACCTCGAAGCGGGGCGGGGGCAGCCCCCGGCGGGCCAGGGCCGCCTCGAAGGTGGCCCGGGTGCCCGACCCCGCCTCCCGGGCCACGAACCGCTCCCCGTCCAGCTCCCGAAGGCCGACCCGCCCCCGTCCGGCCAGGCGGTGGCCGGCGGGCACCACCAGGACCACCTCGTCCTCGCCGATCACGTCGTGGCGGTAGCGTTCGTCCTCCGAGGCCGAGCCCACGAAGCCGACCTCGGAGGTCCCGGCCGAGAGCCGGCGCCGCACCTCGTCCGAGTCGGCGATGGCGACCTCGGCCTCCACCGCCCGGTACACGGCGGTGAACGAGGAGACCAGGCCCGGGACCAGGAACTCGCCGGGGGTGGTGCTGGCGGCGATCCGGAGCCGGCCGCTCAGGCCCTCGGCCGGCCCCGCCAGCTCCTCCCGCATCGACCGGTAGCGCTCCAGCGTGCTCTCGGCCCAGAGCAGGAACCGGTGCCCGGCCGGGGTCAGGGCGACCGCGCGGCGGCGGTGCAGGAGGCGAGCCCCCAGCTCGCGCTCCAGACGCTGCACGGCGCGGCTGACGGTGGGCTGGGAGAGGCCCAGCTCCTCGCCGGCAGCGGTCAGGCTGGAGCGGCGGGCGACGACGGCGAAGACGCGCAGCTGGGCGAGGTCCATTCATGCAAATTTTGCATGAATTCCTCGTCTACATGCTCGTTATGCTGGTCATCGATCGCACCGCGAGCACGACCGGGGAGGTGGAGCCTTGAGCGCCGCGCAGCTGGAGGGATCGAGGGAGACGGTGGGGCCGTCGAGACGGACGGCGGTGGCCGGGCTGATCGCCTTCCTGGTCATCGCCCTGGCCGGCCTCGCCTGGGCCAAGTGGGACCCTTACTTCCACAAGGCCTTCGCCGTCGCCGCCACCCACCGCCTGGGCGTCTCGATCCTCTCCGGTACCCGGCCGGCGCCGCCGGAGCCGTCGCTGGGCGCCGCCGTCGGCTACGCGCTGGCCTACTTCCAGGCCATCTGGACGGCACTGGTCGCCGGCCTCCTGGTCGCGGCCGCGGTCGAGACCCTGCTCCCGCGCCGCTGGCTGCTGCGGGTGCTGTCGGGAGAGGGCCGGCTCGGCGCCCTGGCCGGGGGCCTGCTGGCGGTCCCCTGCATGATGTGCACCTGCTGCTCGGCGCCAGCGGCGGTGAGCCTGCGCCGGGCCGGGGTGGCGGTGGGCCCCGCCCTCGCCTGGTGGGTGGGGAACCCGGCCCTCAACCCGGCCGTGATCGTCTTCGCCGCCTTCGTCCTGCCCTGGCCGTGGGCGGTCCTCCGGCTGGCGGCGGGCGTGGCCCTGGTGCTCGTGGTCGTGACCCTGGTGGCGCGGCTGGCGCCCGCCGCTCGGGCCGAGACGGTCGAGGTCGGGGAGGTCGGCGACCTCGGCCCGCGTGGCTGGGGCGACGCCGCCGGCCGCTACCTGCGCTCGCTCGGCCGGCTCTCGCTGACGCTGCTGCCGGAGTACCTGGTCATCGTGCTCCTGCTGGGGGCGTTTCGAGGCTGGCTGTTCCCGGTGGCCCACGGCCTGGACGCCTGGGGGCCGCTGGCCGTGGTCGTCCTGGCCGTCGCCGGTACCCTCTTCGTCATCCCGACCGCGGGTGAGATCCCCATCGTCCAGGGCCTGCTGCAGGCCGGGATCGGGGTGGCGGGGCCGGCCGCGCTCCTGATCACGCTGCCCGCGGTCAGCCTGCCCTCCCTGGCCATGGTCTGGCGCTCCTTCCCCCCGCGCGTCTCGGTCGCCCTGGCCGGATCGGTCGCGTTCCTGGGCGTGCTCACCGCCGCTGCGGCGAGCCTCCTCATCCGGGCCTGAGCCGGCGCCACCGTCGAGCGCCGCCGGGCAGGAGGTCGCGGCGGTCGATCCCGCCCCGAGCGCCGTCCGGGGGCGGCCGCGATGGGTCCCTCCCGCCCGCCGCTTTCGGACCGGGCGCGGGCTTCGGGCCGGCGACAACGGTGATACGACGTGCCGCCCGACGCCGGACCGCCGGAGGCAGGCGGGGGCGGATGGTCCTCCGAACGGATCGGCCACGGTTCGCTCCGCCGCGTCGAGGAGCGAGGCTCCGGCTCGTTCACGCTAGACTGCCACCGCACCACGAGCGAACCTCAGGAGATCTGGATGAGCGACCTTCGCCGGTACAGCCGCACCCTCTACGAGGGTCTGTCGCGCGCCTCGGCGCGCTCCTACCTGCTCAACATCGGCTTCACCCACGAGGACCTGGAGCGGCCGATTGTGGGCGTCAACCACGCCTGGATCGGCACCATGCCCTGCAACTTCAACCACCGCCAGCTGGCGGCCTGGGCGGCCGAGGGCATCCGGGCCGCCGGGGCCACGCCCATGGAGGTCAACACCATCTCCATCTCCGACGGCATCTCCATGGGCACCGAGGGGATGAAGACCTCGCTGGTCTCGCGCGAGCTGATCGCCGACTCGGTCGAGCTGGTGGCCCGGGGCCACTACTTCGACGCCCTGCTCTGCATCACCGGTTGCGACAAGACCGTGCCCGCCATGGCCATGGCCATGGCCCGGCTCGACCGGCCCGGGGTCCTGGTCTACTCCGGCTCCATCCTGGCCGGTCGCTGGCGGGGCCGGGAGGTGGCGGTGGGCGACCTCTTCGAGGCCATCGGCGCGGTCACCGCCGGCCGCATGACCGAGCAGGAGCTCCGTGAGCTGGAGCTG
>DASRBU010000147.1:0-2710 GCA_035653475.1 Candidatus Dormiibacterota bacterium
CGGCCCGGGTTCGGGGTTCCGTCCCACCGCCGCGTCTCCAGGCGGCGGCAACCGAGCAGCTCGTCGCCGAGCTCCTCGTCCGACACCCCGCCCAGGCCAGGCGTCGCCATCGAGGCCGGGCCGAGGGCGTCGGCGACCCCCGCCGGCTCCCGATTCCGTGCGATCACGGCGGCAGCCGACCGCCCCCCGATCTCCGCCATCGGCGGCGCCCGGGCGAGATCGCGACCAGGGCACAGGCCGGGCGAGGTCGTGGTCCCTGGAGGCCGGGAACGGGCGCCCCGGCAGGCGGCTCGCCGAGCCGGGCGCGCGGCGCTTCCCGGCCCGGGCGTCCGGGCTCGCCCCCGTCCGGGCGCACTCCCGACCGGCGGGATCGGGCCGGCGCCGGACGCGGCCCGCACGGCTCGGCCAACGTCGGCGTCCACGAGCCGGAGGCAGGTGCCGGCCGCGCGGGTCGGCACGAGGTCTCCGAGCGCATCTCCATGGTCGATCGGCCCTGGAACCCCGGCCCGCGGGTGGGCTCCAGGCCGGCCCTCAGCCCCAGCGCCGCCGGCGTTCGGCCGCCCCCTCGTCGGTCGGGCGGCCGTGCGTCAACGCGCGTGAGCGGAGGGCCGGCTCGCGGGGAGCGACGCGTCGTGGTGACGATGCAGGCTCGCGCAGGGGCCCCGACGCCGGCTCCCTCGGGCCAGGAGCGGCCCGGGGCCGGTTCGGGCCTGAGTCCAGGCCGCGTCGAGCGGAGGACAAGTGCGCCCTGGGCGCGGCACGTCCTCCGGGATCATCGCCAGGCGTGCCGGCCTCCGGAGCCCGGGCGAGCCGCCGGGAGGAGCGCGGACGTGACCGACCTCGCCCGCCACGGCACCCCCGGCCGTCCCTCCGGGGGCCGCAGCAGGACCGGGACCCGCTCAGAGGACCGCCCGCTCGGTCTCCCGGTCGAAGAGGTGCAGCCGGTCGATGTTCACCGCCAGCCGGACCAGATCCCCCACCGACACCTTGAGGTCGGGGTCCACCCGGGCCGTGCAGTCGTCGGCACCGACCTTGCCGTAGAGGTACTGGTCGGAGCCCAGGACCTCCAGCACCTCGACCTTGAGCTCCACGGTGGGCCAATCCTCGCGCCGCTGCGTGGTCAGGTCCTCGGGCCGGATGCCGAGCACGCCCTGCTCGATGCCGGGGGCGGACGGCAGTCGGACCTCGAACCCCGACGCCTTCGCCGTCCGATCGTGGACGGTGACCGGGATGAAGTTCATCTTGGGGCTGCCGATGAACCCGGCCACGTACATGTTGGCCGGATGGTCGTAGAGATCCCGAGGCGAGGCCACCTGCTGCAGGATCCCGTCCTTGAGCACGGCGATGCGGTCACCCATGGTCATCGCCTCGACCTGGTCGTGGGTGACGTAGATGAACGTCGCCCCCAGCTCGCGGTGCAGGCGTTGGAGGTGGATCCGGGTCTCCACCCGGAGCTGCGCGTCCAGGTTCGACAGCGGCTCGTCGAGGAGGAAGACCTGGGGGTTACGGACGATCGCCCGCCCCAGCGCCACCCGCTGCCGCTGGCCGCCGGAGAGCTGCCGTGGCTTGCGTTGCAGGAGGGGCTCCAGGCCCAGCATGGTGGCGGTGGACCTCACCTTCTCGTCGATCTGTCGCTTAGGGACGCCTCGCATCCTCAGCCCGAAGGCCATGTTGTCGTACACGCTCATGTGTGGGTAGAGGGCGTACGACTGGAAGACCATGGCCACGTCCCGTTCCCGGGCCGGCACATCGTTCACCACCCGATCCCCGATCTTGATCGCGCCCTCCGTGATCTCCTCCAGCCCGGCGAGCATGCGGAGCGCCGTGGTCTTGCCGCAACCGGAGGGGCCGACCAGGACCATGAACTCGGTGTCGCGGACCTGAAGGTTCAGGTCCCTGATGGCCGTCACGTCCGCCGAGTACTGCTTGCTGACGTGATCGTAGGTGACGGATGCCATAGCGGCCCCATGCTAGCAGCCGCGGGGCCGGATCTCGACCCATCGGCGTCTCGACCCTCGCGCTGGCCCTCCCCCTGGACCGCGCATCCCCGCTAGGCTTCCTCGCAGATGGGAACGGCGGTCGCGTTCCGCGCGGTCAGCAAGCGCTACCAGGACGGCACCCAGGCCCTGGCCGATGCCACCTGGACGGTCGAGGAGGGGGTCGCTGCCTGCCTGCTCGGCCCCCGGGGATCCGGCAAGACCACCTCGATTCGGCTCATCGAGGGCGTCATCCGCCCGACCGGCGGCTCCGTCTCCGTGCTGGGAGCGGTGGTCGGGAGTCAGGACTTCCCCTACGTGCGCCAGCGGGTGGGCGTGGTGCCCCAGACCACGGGGATGTACGCCGACCTGACCGCCGACGAGTACATCTCCATGGCCGCCCGCCTGCACGGGGTGCAGCCACAAGCCGCGATCGAGGCCATGGGGCTGGCCGAGCACCTGCACTCCAGGATGCTCCTCCTGCCGGCGGGGCTCCAACGCCGCCTGGCGCTGGCGGCGGCGCTGGTGGCCGACCCCGACCTGCTCATCCTCGACGACCCCACCTACGGGCTCGACTCCGTCACCGCCCAGAACCTGCGCCACTACGTGCGCGAGGCGATGCGGGGGCGGACCACGCTGCTGTGCACGCAGAGCCCGGCCGAGGCGGAGACCCTCGCCGACCACGTGGTGCTGATGCGGGCCGGACGGGTGGTGGCCGAGGGCACCCTGACCGA
>DASRBU010000148.1:0-3217 GCA_035653475.1 Candidatus Dormiibacterota bacterium
CTGGCGGAGAGGGTGGGATTCGAACCCACGATGGGGTTGCCCCCATAGCGGTTTTCGAGACCGCCGCCTTCAACCGAGCTCGGCCACCTCTCCGGGGTGGTTCGTCGAGAGGCGGATGGCGGTCCCGACCGGATTCGAACCGGCGTTCTCGGCCTTGACAGGGCCGCGTGTTGGGCCAGGCTACACCACGGGACCGGCGGCAGAGAAGTTTAGCAGCAACGCGGTACCATGCCCCGGTGCGCTGGGAGACCGGAACCGGAGGGACCCGACTCCCGTTGACCACGTTAGCACCCTGGTAGCGCTGATGTCAGGATTGGTGATGCTTTCGATGGCCAGCACCCGCGGCCGGGCCGGAGCTCGAAGCCGATGAGCGGCCCCCCCTCCTGGGGTCGCGGCCCCGGCTGGGGCCCGGCCGGCTTCGCGCCTGGAGGCGCCGGCGGTCGGGGGCGAACGTCGGCCTCCTGGACCCCGCCCCGGCGGGGACGGCTGCGCCGGCTGCTGCCCTGGGCCGTGCTGATCCTGGTGGTGCTCGTCTCCAGCGTCTTCGGCTACGTCCTGTGGACGGTGCGCGATCTGCCCGACCCGGGTCAGACGCCGATCTTCGGCCATTCGATCCTGATCTACGACCGCTCCGGCAACCTCATCTCCCAGATCAACAACCAGAGCCAGTACTACGACCCCCTCACCCTGCAGCAGATGGGGAAGTGGGCGCCGGTGGCGACCCTGGCCGCGGAGGACCGGAACTTCTACCACCACGGAGCCCTCGACTACACCTCGATCGCCCGCTCGGCCGCCACCGACGTGGCCGAGGGCGGGTTCGCCCAGGGGGGCAGCACGATCACCCAGCAGCTCATCAAGATCTCGGTCCTGAACGAGCAGAAGACGATCATGCGCAAGCTCCAGGAGGCGGTCCTCGCCGTCGCCATGGAGCAGAAGTACTCCAAGGACCAGATCCTGGAGATGTACCTGAACCGCGTGTACTACGGGTACGGCGCCTACGGCATCGGGGCGGCCACCAAGGTCTACTTCGGCGCCGGCAAGGATCCCGCTACCCTGGACCCCGCCCAGGCTGCCTTCCTCGCTGCCCTCATCAACGGGCCCGGCTACTACGATCCCGCCACTCACTTCGATCGGGCCCGGGCCCGCCAGCTCTACGTGCTCCAGGGCATGGTGACCATGGGCGCGCTGACCCAGGCCGAGGCCGACCAGGCCGCCAAGGAGGACATCAAGTCGGAGCTGAAGTTCGACCTGAGCTTCCTCCAGAGCAAGGCCCCCCATTTCAGCCAGTACGTGCTGGGCCAGCTCGACCAGCTCTTCGGGGCCAACGTGGTCCAGCAGGGCGGCTTCAAGGTCTACACCACCCTCGATCTCGGCCTCCAGGCCAAGGCCCAGCAGGCGGTCCAGCAGGGAGTGACCAGGCTCGCCGGCACCGGCGTGAACAACGGCGACCTGCTCGCCGCCGACCCGCGCACCGGCGCCATCCTCGCCTGGGTGGGCTCGGCCGACTTCCACAGCCAGGCGATCGCGGGCCAGGTGGACGTCGTGACGTCGCCCCGCCAACCGGGGTCGTCGTTCAAGCCCTACGTCTACGAGGCGGCCCTCAAGGACCACCGCATCACCCTGGCCTCGATCCTCGACGACGTCCCCACCACCTTCCCCGGCGACTACCACCCCCTCGACTGGGACAACCGCTGGGAGGGGCCGATCACGGCTCGCCAGGCGCTGGTCCGCTCCCGCAACGTCCCAGCGGTCACGGTGGCACAGATGGAGGGCATCGACAACGTCATCGCCGAGGCCCAGGCCCAGGGCATCACGAGCAAGCTCCAGCCCTACCTCTCCACGGCCATCGGGGCCTCGGCCATCACCATGTTCGAGAACGTCCAGGGCTATCAGGTCTTCGCCGACCAGGGCACCCTGGTCCCCCTGATGTCGATCACCAGGGTGACCGACGATCAGGGCAACGTGCTCTTCCAGCGCGATCCGGGGACCCAGCCCGGCATCCACCAGGTCCTCACCCCCGCCGAGGCCTACCTGATCACCGACACGCTCAAGGACTACCAGCGGGTGTGGGAGCTGGGCTGGAACCGCCAGATGGCGGGCAAGTCGGGCACCACCGGGGGCAGCGCCACCGGCGTCCACCGCGACGCCTGGATGATGGCCTACAACCCCGACATCGTGGTGGGAGCCTGGGCGGGCCATACCCAGCCCCCGGGCGTCAACGCCAACGACAGCATCAGCACCTTCGGCACCCAGGTCGGCCAGACCATCCTGCGGACGTTCATCAACGGCCTGCCCGGCACGATGCGCGACTGGTACCACCAGCCGGCCGGCATCGTCCGCGGCAGCGGCTGCCCCGGCCAGGGGGGCGGCGGGGAGATCTTCCTGGCCGGCACCCAGGAAGACGTCGTCTGCCCCACCCCGACGCCCACGCCGAGGCCGACGGAGACCTCGACCCCGGAATCCTCGTCCGAGCCGCCCTCGACCGCCACGCCCACACCACCGCTCGCGTCCCCGTCCCCACGACGGCGTCCGACGCCGCTCCCGACCCTCCCCGTGGTGACGCCGGTGCCGTAAGCTTGAGGGCGTAGCATGTCACCGGTGGCACGAGTTCGGGGAGCCGCCATCGGTTCGGCACCGGCGGCATGGAATCGCGTTGGCAGAAGGGAGGTTCCTGTTCGACGATGATCGAGCAAGCGACCGTCACCCTGACAGACGAAGCTCTCTCCCAGCTCAAGTCGCTGCTGTCGAAGGAGGGCAACCCGGACCTCGCGCTGCGCGTCTTCGTCACCGGCGGGGGGTGCTCGGGGCTGCAGTACGGCATGGCCTTCGACGACAACGTCCGCCCGGGGGACGAGATCGTCGAGCAGGGAGGGGTGCGGATCCTGATCGACGACTTCAGCCTGCCCTATCTGCGAGGGTCGGAGATCGACTACGTCGACAGCCTGATGGGGGCCGGCTTCACCGTCCACAACCCCAACGCGGTGCGGTCGTGCGCCTGTGGCCACTCCTTCGACACCGGCGACGACGCGGGCTCGGCCAGCCCCTGCAGCTGCGGACACTGAGCGCAGGCCCTCCGGCCTGAGACGTGCCCGGGGCGGCCGGTGACCTCACCGCTCCCCCCACGGCGAGGATCCTGATGGTCTGGTTGCGATCGCAGCGCGTTCGCGACCTGGCCTTCTTGGTGGTGGGCGCCACGACGCCGGTCGGTATCCTGGCC
>DASRBU010000149.1:0-13066 GCA_035653475.1 Candidatus Dormiibacterota bacterium
GGCAGCAGCGCGGCGGCCCGGGTGGCGGCGGCCGCGATCCGGGGCTCCGACGATCCCATCGGCGAGGCGGGGCGCGCCGAGGGCCACTACGACAACGTGGCCGCCGCGGTCATGGGAGGCGTGGTGGCCGTGGTCGACGACGAGGTCTACGCCCTGCCCGTGCCGGATCTGGACGTGGCCCTCTTCGTGGCTCCGGCGCCGGTGCCGACGGAGCGGGCCCGGGAGGTTCTGCCCGAGCGCGTGGAGCGCGGCGACGTGGTCTTCAACCTGTCCCGGCTGGCGGCGCTGATCCACGTGCTCCACAACCGCGACTGGGACCGGCTCGGAACCGCCCTCGAGGACCGGCTGCACCAGCCGCACCGGCTCCCGCTCTATCCCTGGGCTTCGGAGGTGATGGCGGCGGCCCGGGCCGCGGGGGCCTTCGGCGCCGCCGTCTCCGGGGCGGGGCCGAGCGTGTTCGCCTTCTGCGAGCGGCGGCGTGGGGGCGGCGTGGCGGCGGCGATGGCGGCCGCCGGACCCAGGGACGGGCACGCGCTGGTCACCAGGGTGACGCGGGCTGGCATGGAGGTGCGACCGTAGATGGGCCGCGAGCGCACTGCGGCGCACCGGCAGCGAGACCGCGGGATGCGGCAACCTCCAGGACGCGGGCCATGCTGATCGTGCAGAAGTACGGGGGCACGTCGGTGGGCAGCGCGGCCCGCATCCGGCGCGTGTGTCGGCGCATCGCCGAGGCGGTGGCGGAGGGCCACCGGGTGGTGGCCGTGGTGTCGGCCATGGGCGACACCACCGACCGTCTGATCGAGCTGGCCCGGCGGGTGAGCGAGGCGCCGGCACCGCGCGAGCTGGACATGCTGGTGGCCAACGGCGAGACCATCACCGCCCCCCTGGTCGCCATGTGCCTGCAGGATCGAGGGGTGCCGGCCATCTCGCTCACCGGGGCCCAGGCCGGGGTGCGGACGAGCGCCCACCACTCCCGGGCCCGGATCAAGGAGATCCGGCCCGCCCGCGTCCTCGACGCCCTGGCCCGCGGCCAGGTGCCGGTGGTGGCCGGCTTCCAGGGCGCGACCGAGGACTTCGAGATCACCACCCTGGGCCGGGGCGGCTCGGACACCACCGCGGTGGCGCTGGCGGCGGCGCTGGACGCCGACCGGTGCGAGATCTACACCGACGTGGACGGGATCATGACCGCCGATCCCCGGGTCGTGCCCGGGGCGCGTCGGCTGTCCCACATCTCCTACGAGGAGATGCTGGAGTTGGCCGCGGTGGGGGCGAGGGTCATGCACCCCCGGGCGGTGGAGATCGGGGAGCTCTACGGCGTCCCCATCCACGTGCGCTCCAGCTTCCATCGGCGGCCGGGTACGATGATCGTCTCCGAGGTCCCGATGGAAGATCGCAAGCGCGTCCGCGGCGTCGCCTATGACCTGGGTGTGGCCAAGGTGACGGTGCTCGGCGTCCCCGATCGCCCGGGGGTGGCCGCGGCCGTCTTCGAGCCCCTGAGCGAGGCGGGCATCTCGGTGGACGTCATCGTCCAGAACGTCTCCAGCGAGGGGCGGACGGATCTCACCTTCACCGTGGCCGAGGCCGACCTCCGGCCCTCGCTGCCGCTGGTGGAGGCGGTGGCGGCGGAGATCGGGGCCGCCGGCGTCAGCCAGGCCGGGGGGCTGGCCAAGGTGTCGCTGGTGGGCACCGGCATGCTGGGGACGCCGGGGATCGCGGCCCGCATGTTCCGCACCCTGGCCGAGGCGGGGATCAACATCGAGATGATCAGCACCTCCGAGATCCGGATCACCTGCATCGTCGATCGGGGGCGCGCGGAGGAGGCGGTGCGGGCGCTGCACGCCGCCTTCGAGCTCGAGCAGGTCCCGGCCGGAACGCCGGCCTGAGGCCGGAAGGGCCCTCGTCGTGCCGGTCGAGGTCGCGATCGTGGGCCAGCCCGGTTCGGGGAAGACCACCCTGTTCCGGGCCCTGACCGGTGACCGTTCCAGCGACGGGGTGGGCATGGTGGACGTGCCCGACCCGAGGCTGGAGCGATTGGCGGCCGCGGTGGGGCCGAGACGGGTGGTGCCGGCCCAGGTCCGGGTGGTGGATGCTCCTCCCGGGAGCCGGGCGCGGCGCATCGCCGCCGCCCGGGAGGCCGACGTCGTGATCGAGGTGCTGCGCAGCTTCGGGATCGACCGCGACCCCGCCTCGGAGCTGGAGGAGATCGAGCTCGACCTCGCCCTGGCCGACCTGGCCACCGTGGAACGGCGGCTGGAGACGGTCGGCCGGGAGGTCCGGGCGGGCCGCAAGGAGCGGGCCGCCGAGCTGTCGGTGCTGGAGCGGGTCCGCGAGCACCTGGACGCCGGCGGCACCCTGGCCACCCTGGAGCTGGACGCTTCCAGCGCCGGCTTCCTGGAGCCGCTGTTCCCGGTCTCGGCCAAGCCCCGGGTGGTGGTCGTGAACGTTGGCGACGACCTCCTGCCCGACGGCGGGGAGCCGGTGCGGCGGGTGCGGGAGCTGACCGCCGGCCGGGGCTGGCCGGTCCTGGCGGTCGACGCCCAGCTGGAGCTGGAGCTGGGCCGGCTCGATCCCGCCGACGCCCGGGAGCTGCGGGCCACCTACGACGCCCCCGAGGCGAGTCTGGACGCGACCGCCCGGGCGGTCTGGGAGGCCGGCGGGCTGATCACGTTCTTCACCGCCGGCGAGCCGGAGGTCCGGGCCTGGCCCTGCCGGCGCGACACCCCGGCCCCGGTGGCGGCAGGGGTGATCCACTCCGACTTCGAGAAGGGCTTCATCCGGGCCGAGGTGACCTCGGTCGACGAGCTGGTGGCGGCGGGCTCGATGGAGGCGCTGCGGGCGGCGGGCAGGCTGCGCGTCGAGGGTCGCGACTATCGCCTTCGGGACGGAGACGTGGTCTACTTCCGGGTCGGACGATAGCGGCACGCTCTGGCCCCGAGCCGGCCGGGGCCGCGAACCGACCATGCCGGCGGCGAGCGAGAGGAGATGCAGCGATGCCGAGAGAGCACGTGGTCGAGCGGGGGAAGGTCCACCACCGGTGGGACAACTCGCTGCCGCCGGTGGTGGAGATCGAGCCCGGGGACGTGGTCCACTTCGAGACCGACGAGGTCAGCGACGGGCAGATCACCCCCGGGTGCCCCGCCTCCCGACTGGCCGAGATCGACTTCGCGCGCCTCTACCCGCTGGCCGGCCCCGTCTTCGTCAAGGGGGCGGAGCCGGGGGACGCGCTGGTGGTGGAGATGCTGGAGCTGAGGCCGCTGGAGTGGGGCTGGACCGGCATCCTGCCCGGCCTGGGGCTGCTGGCCGAGGACTTCACCGAGCCCTACATCCGTCACTTCGACCTGCGCAACGGCCGCTACGCCGAGCTGCGCTCCGACATCCGCATCCCGCTCCAGCCGTTCTGCGGGACCATGGGCGTGGCCACGGACGAGCCGGGCCAACACGAGGTGCTGCCCCCCACCAAGGGCGCCGGGAACATCGACACCCGCCACCTGAACGTGGGCGCCAGGCTGTACCTACCGGTCTTCGTGCCGGGGGCGATGTTCTCGGCCGGCGACTGCCATGCGGCCCAGGGCGACGGCGAGGTCTGTGTGACCGGCATCGAGTGCCCCATGGCCTTCACCCTGCGCTTCGACCTCGAGAAGGGGCGCGGCCCCCGGCCCTGGAGCTACCGCTTCGTCACCCCGCCGGGCTCCCTCCAACCCGCTTCCGACGAGCGTGGCTACCTGGCCGTGACCGCCCTCGGACCCGACCTGATGGAGGACGCGAAGAGCGCCGTCCGCGACCTGATCGGCTGGCTGGTGCGGGAGAAGGGCCTGAGCCGCGAGGACGCCTACGTCCTCTGCAGCCTCGCCGCCGACCTCAAGATCAGCCAGATCGTGGATCGACCCAACTGGGGCGTCTCCGCCTACCTGGCGCTCTCCGTGTTCGTCTGAGCCGGGCCCGGGCCGGGCGCGCGACTTCGCCTGGTGGTCGGGGCTCACCATGGCGGATGTCGAGCGCGGCCTCGCGCTGGCCGCCCCGAACCTCGTTCGCGAGGAGATCGAGGGCGGCACCCACTGCAGCGCGCCTGGATCGCGGGCCGCCGCGAACGCTCCCCGGGTGCACCTCCTCCCCAGCTACGACGAGTTCCTGGTCGCCCACCGGGACCGCACCGCCGCGCTCGCCCGCGACCGGCTCGGCACGGCCTCCCTGCCAACGGCGGTGTCCTGGGCCAGGTCGTGATGGACGGCCAGGTGCGAGGCCGCTGGCGGCGGCGCGCAGAGGCCGGGACCGTCGTCGTCGAGCTGGATCCGATCGACGACCTCGACCCGGGCGTTGACCTCGACCGGGCGGCCGACGATCTGGCCGACTTCCTCGGCCTCCCGATGACCGTGGTCGGCGGACGTCGCCCGGGGATGGGGAACGCCGGCCGCCCGTTCCCCCTCGGGTGAGAGAAGCGCACGGCGACCCGACCCTGGTCATCCGACCCCGGTCATCCCCCGGCCACGGCCTCGGCCAGCCCGCCCGCCGCGATGGCCTCGCCCAGGACGATCTCGTCGTTGGTCTTCCCCGCCGGCACGATGGGGAAGCAGTTCTCGGTCGCGTCCACCCGAAAGTCGATCACCACCGTCCGGTCGGGCGTGCGCAGGGCCTCGGCGATCACCCCGTCGACCTCCTGGGGCCGCTCCGCGCGCAGGCCCAGGCAGCCGTAGGCCTCGGCCAGGCGGGCGTAGTCGGGCAGCGCCTCGCCCAGCCACACCTGGGAGCGGCGCCCGCCGAAGAACATGTCCTGCCACTGGCGGACCATGCCCAGGTGGCCGTTGTTCAGGATGGCGACCAGCACCGGCAGGTTCTCGGCCACCGAGGTGGCCAGCTCCTGACAGGTCATCTGGAAGCAGCCGTCGCCGTCGATCGCGATCACCAGCTCCTCCGGCCGGGCCGCCTTGGCCCCGAGCGCGGCCGGGAGGGCGAAGCCCATGGTGCCCAGCCCTCCCGAGTTGGCCCAGGCACGCGGACGGTCGAAGCGCCAGAGCTGCGAGGCCCACATCTGGTGCTGGCCGACGCCGGCGGTGAGGACGGCCCGCCCGCCGGTGGCCGCCCACAAGCGCTCGATCACGTATTGGGGCTTGAGGCGGCCGTCGGCCCGGTAGCGGAACGGGTACTGCTCTCGCCAGGCCTCCAGCCGGACCAGCCAGGCTCGCCTGGCCTCCTGGTCCTCCACCGCCTCGAAGCTGGGCAGGGCGTCGTTGAGGGCGACCAGGACCCGGCGGGCGTCGCCCACCAGGGCGACGTCCACGGGCCGGTTCTTGCCGATCTCGGCCGGGTCGATGTCGATGTGGATCACCTTCGCCTCGGGCGCGAAGCCGTCCAGGCGGCCCGTCACCCGGTCGTCGAACCTCGCCCCCACGGCGATCAGGAGGTCCGAGCGCTGCATGGCCATGACCGCGGCGTAGGCGCCGTGCATGCCGGGCATGCCCAGGGCCAGGGGATGGCCGTCCGGGAAGGCGCCCCGGGCCATGAGCGTGGTCACCACCGGGAGCTGCTGTCTCACCGCCAGGTCGAAGAGCTCGTCGTGGGCGCTCGAGCGCACCGCGCCCCCGCCCACGTAGAGGACCGGCCGCCGGGAGCGCAGGATCAGCTCCACCGCCCGGCGCACGTCCTGCTCGGCCAGCACCGGCGGCGGGGAGGCGGCGGGAGGGCGCCAGGGCCGGACCGCGGCCTCGGCGGCGAGGACGTCCTTGGGGACGTCGATCAGGACCGGGCCGGGCCGCCCGGAGCGAGCCACGGCGAAGGCCTCGTGCACGATCGGCCCCAGGTCGTCGGGCTCCAGCACCAGCCAGTTCCGCTTGGTCACCGGGCGAGTGATGTCGGTGATGGGCGCCTCCTGGAAGGCCTGGCGGCCGAGGCTGGAGCGCGCCACCTGTCCGGTGATCGCCACCAGGGGGATGGAGTCCATCATGGCGTCGGTCAGGGGCGTGACCAGGTTGGTGCCGCCCGGCCCGGAGGTGGCCAGGCACACGCCGACCCGGCCGCTGACCTGGGCGTAGCCTTCGGCGGCGTGGCCGGCCGCCTGCTCGTGGCGCATGAGCACGTGGCGGATGGAGGAGCCGACCAGCGCGTCGTAGGCGGGCATGATAGCTCCGCCCGGGATGCCGAAGACCACCTGGACGCCCTCCTCCTCGAGGGCCGTGAACAGGACCTCCGCACCGGTCGTTGACATGTCCTCGAGACCTCCTCCGGGGGTCCTCGATCCGCGTGGCCGGTGTCGGAAAAAACAAAAACCGCCATTCGGGCGGCTGCGGCACGCAGAAGGAGGACCCCTGCGTGCCTAGATAATCGAAATCGCGATGATGGACGCGCCGGCTCCCAGGAGCTCGGGGATCTGGCCGGGGCGGGCGTAGCTGTCCATCGTCGTGCGCTCAGTGTAGCAGGGATGGCGCCGGCGGGCTCGGGACGGTCACGGCGGTCGCGCCCTGGCCGGCCGCCTCCGGTCAGTCGGGGTGGAGGGCCTCCCGCACCGCCGTGCCGCACTCGTCCAACAGGTCGTGGGCGCGGTCGATGAAGGCCCCCAGCCGGATGAAGCCGTGGATCATCCCCCGGTACTCGCTGAGCCGGACCTCGACGCCCGCGGCCCGAAGCCGCTCGGCGAAGGCCACCCCCTCGTCGCGCAAGGGGTCGTACTCGCACACCACCACCAGCGCCGGCGCCACCCCGGCCAGGTCGGGGGCACGCAGGGGAGAGGCCTCGGGCTGCCAGCCCTCGGCGTCGCCCAGGTAGCACCGCCAGTAGTGGCGCATGGCGGCCGTGGTCAGCCCGTACTCCTGCCCGTTGTCGCGGTAGGAGCGGGTGTCGAAGGCGTGGTCGGTGACCGGGTAGACCAGGACCTGCAGCGCCAGGGGAAGGCCTGCGTCCCTGGCCCGCAGGGCCACCACCGCCGCCAGATTGCCGCCGGCGCTGTCGCCCGCCACCGCCGTCCGGGGGGAGTGCTCCAGCGCCCAGCGGCTCACCGCCCAGGCGTCCTCGACGGCGGCGGGGAAGGGATGCTCGGGGGCGAGCCGGTAGTCGACCGAGACCACCCGGCAGCGGGCCCGGTTGGCCAGGGACCGACACACCCCGTCGTGGGTGTTCACCGAGCCCACCACCCAGCCGCCGCCGTGGAGGTAGACGAGGACGGGGGGTGGCGCGGGGTCGTCGAGGGCCGGGGTGTAGACGCGCACGGGCACGCCCTCGATGCTGGCGTCCTCGATCGCAGCCACCTCCTCCTTGGGGCCGAAGAGGACGTCGGCGCCGGCCTCGCTCTGCCGACGGGCGTCCTCGGGGGGCTGCTCCTCGACCGGGGGGAGGCCCAGGGAGGCGACGTGCTCCAGGTATCGCTTCGCCTGCGGGTCCAGTGGCATGGCCTCAGCCTAACGCCCCGGGCCGGGGGCCGGGTGGGGGCGGCCCTGGCGGGAGTTTCCGCGGCACGAGCCTGAGGGAGTGCTCGGCTCGAAGTCGCGATCGCCGGCGTGGACGGCGATCTCCCGTCGGTCCTGATTCCGCTCTGGTCACCCCCCACAGGTGCTCCCCTGGTACCTGATATCTGGAGATTTGCCATCCCTGATCCAGTTGATGGCGGCTGGCCACGGACCAGACCGCGACCCATCTCCAGCGCTCGAAGCGCTCCTACTGACCGAGCACGACGTCGAGCAGCACCCGCTGCCCCGTTCGTCGTGGCCTAGGCCAGCAGCATCCTTCCCCGGCTCCACTCGGCCTCGTCGGCAGATGGATCGCGTCCAGGAACCGCACCAGCAGCTCGACCTCGCCCAAGCCCTGGGCGTGGAAGGCCCAGCAGCGCATCCGCAGCTCTTTGGTGATCTCGTACACCGTGGCCTTCGATAGCTGGCCCAGCCCTACCTCCTCGACCAGGCTCTCGATGTCACGATCCGACAGGCCGCACCCGGGCGCCGATGATCAGCGCCTCCAGCGGCCGGGTCCGCACCGCCGTTCGTCCGTTCGGGAGTACGCGGTTCACGAACCGCTCGGCCGCGCCCCGGATCTGCGGCACCTGGATCTCCAGCTCACCCTCGGCCGTCTGCATCCACTTGGCCGGTTGCCGTTCCGCCAGCCCCGCGCCTCCGTCGTCCGCTTGTGCCGCGCCCGGCCGAGGAGGGCGTCCACCTCCTCCCCGACCGCCCGGTGAGCGCCAGCCGCTTGATCTCGGCCAGCCTCACGGCATTCGCCAGGCCCTTGGCCAGGAGCCGCTCGATGGCTGCTTCCAGCTCGACGCTCGGCGCGACGTACCGGTCCCATGCCACCGCCCGCCAGCTCTACGGCCCGGTTGCCACCTTCATGATCCGTTCCCGCGCCCGGCGGGTAGCCGAACATCCACCCGGATGCGGGTGGTGACCCTCGGCACCAATGGGGCTCCCCGTCGAGACGCGTCTCGGGGACCCCATCGCAGAGAGCTCCGATGGGGTCCCCGTGGAGGTGGGCGATCCTCGGCCAGCAGGATGGCGCCCTGAGGCAGCTCGGAGGCACCCCATCGGAACCGGTTCCGATGGGGACCCCTTCCAGGCCCGGGGCTCGGCCAGCCGGCGTCGGAGGCGCGCTTCAAGCCGGGGACTGCCCAGCCGCGGCCGCCCCGACCGGGGTCGGTCTCCGAGCCCCGCGATGCCCGCACGGGTGCCGCGCTGGATCCAACGGCGCACGGTGGAGGGGTCATGGCCGAAGCGCTCGGCGATGGTGGGAGCCGGGTAGCCCTCACGGGACATCAGGACCATGACCAGGCGCAGGGGGAGGCGGAGGGGACCGTGGAGGAGGGCCAGGAGCCGGGCTCGACCATCATGGGTGGGCGGTACGAAGACTCCAACTCGTGGTGGCCTCGTGGTTGGGTTGGTGATTGCCACGAGGCAACTTCGTTTTGGTCGCCGCACTCACCCGGTAGGTGGCCGGTCCCTTACGCGCAAGGCCTCTGGCCCCCCGCTCAGACCTTGCGCAACCGGACCTCCTGGACCGAGTGGTCCCGGGCCTTGCGCAGGACCAGCCAGGCCCGGTCACGGGTGGGCCGGATGTTCTCCCGGAGGTTGACGCCGTTGATCTCCGCCCAGATGCGTCGGGCGGTAGCGATGGCCTCGGCGGTGGACAGGTCGGCGTACCGGCGGAAGTAGGAGCGGGGGTCGCGGAAGGCGGTGTCGCGCAGGGTCAGGAACCGCTCGACGTACCAGCGCTCGATGTCCTCCTCCTCGGCGTCGAGGTAGATCGAGAAGTCGAAGTAGTCGGACACGAAGGCCCGGATCGCCCTCCGGCGGGCGCCGTCCGGCGTCTGGAGCACGTTCAGCCCCTCCAGCAGGACGATGTCCGGGCGGTGGACCACCAGTTCCTCGCCGGGGACGATGTCGTAGATGAGGTGGGAGTAGACCGGGGCGCGCACCTCCTCGACCCCCGACTTCAGCTCGGCCATGAAGCGCATCAGCCGCCGGAGGTCGTAGCTCTCCGGGAAGCCCTTGCGGTTCATCAGCCCCCGTTCCTCCAGCACCTGGTTGGGGTAGAGGAAGCCATCGGTGGTGACCAGGTCCACCCGGGGGTGGTTGGGCCAGCGGGCGAGGAGCGCCCGGAGGATGCGAGCGAAGGTGCTCTTGCCCACGGCCACGCTGCCGGCGATCCCGATCACGTAGGGAACCGGATGGGCCGGCTTGCCGAGGAAGGTGTCGGTCACCTGGTGCAGGCCCTGGGCCGCCCCGACGTAGAGGTTCAGCAGGCGGGAGAGGGGCAGGTAGACCTCCGCCACCTCCTCCAGCGACACCTCCTCGTTGACGCCGCGTAGGGTGCGGAGGTCCTCGTCGGTGAGGGTCAGCGGGGTGGCGGCGCGGAGCCGTGCC
The DNA here is from genome assembly GCA_035653475.1 of Candidatus Dormiibacterota bacterium. Taxonomy (GTDB): domain Bacteria; phylum Chloroflexota; class Dormibacteria; order Dormibacterales; family Dormibacteraceae; genus CADDZO01. The sequence continues at coordinate 9,837 of DASRBU010000149.1, forward strand.
CACTCCTCGCGGCTGAAGATCTCGTAGGGCGAGAAGCCCGGATCGGCGCAGCGCTCGGCCACCTCGCCTGGAAGCTAACCAGATTCGGGACCTCCGCTGCGCGGCCGCCTATGCTCGATCGGGTCATGGCTCCCCGCACCTACACCCCGGAGGAGGCGAACGCGGCCCTGGACCGCGTTCGTCCGCTGGTGGCCAGGATCTCGGCCTCGATGGCGCACCTGCCCGAGCTCCAGGAGGAGGTCCGCACCGCCGAGTACCGGATGCGCCGCACGCCCGGACTCGGAGCGGAGGCCTTCGAGCGCGCCCGTGCCGACCTCCGTGCCGCCGAGGAGGCCGTGCTCGAGGCGCTGGCCGGCCTGGAGGAGCTGGGCGTGCGGCTGAAGGACCCCTGGCTGGGGCTGGTGGACTTCCTCTCCTATCGCGAGGGGGAGCTGGTCGAGCTCTGCTGGCGGCTGGGGGAGGACCGCGTCCGCTACTGGCACCGCATCGGCGACGGCTACCCCGGACGACGTCCGCTCTGAGGCTCCCGACCGCCCTCCGGACGGGCGCCCGGCGACCCCGGCCGGGGGGTCAGGCGAGGGGCTCACCCGCGGCCGGCCGCGACCGGGCCGGGTCCTGGTGCTGGCCCAGGGCCGTGCGCACGGCCCGGGCCAGTCCCTCGGGGTCGAGACCGTGCTCGGCCAGGATCTCCGCCGGTCGGCCGTGGGGCAGGAACCGATCCGGCAGGGCCGAGATCCGCACCCGATCCGCCAGCCCGTGCGGGGCCAGCGCCTCCAGCACCGCCGACCCGAAGCCACCGGTGCCGACGTTGTCCTCGGCCGTGATCAGGACCCGGTGGCGGGGCGCCCACTCGGTCACCAGGCGGGGGTCGACGGGCTTCAGCCAGCGGGCGTTCACCACCCCGCAGGCGATGCCCTCGGCGGCCAGTCGGTCGGCGGCCACGCAGGCGACCTCGACCATGCGCCCGATGGCGAGGATGCAGACCTCCTCGCCACGGCGCACCTCCTCCCAGCGGCCGACCGGCAACGGCTCCACGGGCAGGTCGGGGGTCGAGGGCGCCGTTCCCTTGGGGAAGCGGATGGCGACCGGGCCGTCCATGGCCAGTGCGGTCTCCAGGAGCGCGCACAGCTCGGTGGCGTCGGCCGGCGCGGCGATGCGGAGGTTGGGGATCAGGCGCAGGTAGCTGAGGTCGAAGACCCCGTGGTGGGAGGGGCCGTCGTGGCCCGTGACCCCGGCCCGGTCGAGGACGAAGACGACCGGGAGGCGGTGCAGGCAGACGTCCATGATGGTCTGGTCGAAGGCGCGCTGGAGGAAGGTCGAGTAGATGCACACGATGGGCCGCTTCCCGGCCAGCGCCAGCCCGGCGGCGAAGGTGACCGCGTGCTGCTCACAGATGCCCACGTCGAAGAAGCGGTCCGGGAACTCCCGGGCGAACCCGAGCAGGCCGGTGGACGAGGCCATGGCGGCGGTGATGGCGACCACGTCCGGGTGGCGGGCCCCGGCCGAGAGCACCGCTTCGGCGAAGACGTCGGTGTAGGTGAGCTCCGTCCGGCGCGGGCGTCCGGTGAGCGGGTCGGTCTGGGCGCTCACCTGGTGCAGCTTGTCGACGGCGTCGTCGATGGCGGGCCCGTACCCCCGCCCCTTCTCGGTCACCACGTGCACCACCGTGGGCACCCCGAGTCGTTTGGCCCGGCGGAACAGGTCCTCCATCGCCTGCACGTCGTGGCCGTCGCAGGGACCGACGTACTTGAGGCCCAGGCTGTCGAAGACCGTGTTCGGCTGCAGGAGCTGCTTCAGCGACTCCTTGACCCGGAAGGCCGCCTCCTCGGCCTGGGCGCCGAACCGGGGCAGGTCCCGCAGCCGGTGGGCGATCTCCTCCTTGAGGCGCTCGTAGCGGGGGTCGAACTGCAGCTGGGCCAGGTGGCGGGCCAGCCCTCCGACCGTGGGGGCGTACGAGCGCCCGTTGTCGTTGATGACGATGATCAGGTTGGGCGGCCGCAGGTGCGCGATCTGGTTCAGGGCCTCGTAGGCCATGCCCCCGGTCAGGGCCCCGTCGCCGATCACCGCCACCACGTGGCCGGGCACCCGGTCGCGCAGCCTCGCCTCGGCCAGGCCGAGCGCGTAGGAGAGCGAGGTCGAGGCATGGCTGTTCTCGATCAGGTCGTGGGGGCTCTCCGACCGGTTGGGGTAGCCGGAGAGGCCGCCGGGCTGGCGCAGGGTCGAGAAGGCCCCGGCCCGGCCCGTCAGCAGCTTGTGGACGTAAGCCTGATGGCCGGTGTCCCAGACGATGGCCTCGTCCGGGCTCTGGAAGACCCGGTGGAGGGCGAGCGTCAGCTCGACCACGCCCAGGTTGGGGGAGAGGTGACCGCCGGTCGAGGAGATGTGGTGGACCAAGAACTCCCGGATCTCGGCGGCCAGCAGCTCGAGCTGATCGCGGTCGAGCCCCCGGACGTCGGCAGGTGAGCGGATCGCCTCCAGCACTTCCGTTAGCCTAACGGGCGGTGGCCGACATGAGTTCCGCCAATCGCACCAGCAGCCGAGTCCCCGTCCCCAGCGGGCCACGGGGCAGGGCGGTCAGCTCGGGGTTGTCGTTCCAGGCGCTGCCGGCGATGTCCAGGTGGAGCCACGGCCGTCCCTCCACGAAGGCGGAGAGGAAGAGCGCGGCGGTGATGGCCCCCGCCTCGCCGTAGAAGCCGTTCTTCAGGTCCGCGATCTGGCTCCTCAGCAGGGGGCGGTAGTCGGCGCAGAGCGGCATCCGCCAGATGCGCTCACCGGCGCGCTCGGCGGCGCGCCAGGCCAGGGTCCAGAGGGCGTCGTCGTTGGCCGTGGCCAGGGTGAGGGCGTGGCCGAGGGACTGAGCGGCGCTGCCGGTCAGGGTGGCCACGTCGACCAGGTGGGTCGCACCCCGTCGAATGGCCATGGCGAAGCCGTCGGCCAGGGCCAGCCGTCCCTCGGCGTCCGTGCTCACGATCTCGATGCTCTTGCCCGCCGCGCCCCTGACCACGTCGCCCGGCCGGGTGGCGTTGCCGCCGACCATGTTCTCGGCGGCGACGACGAGCCCGGTCACCGCCAGGGGCAGGCGCCAGGCCGCGATCACGTCCATGGCCGCCAGGACGGCGGCCGCCCCCGACATGTCCTTCTTCTGGCTCGTCATCCCTTGGGCGGTCTTGAGGCTCAACCCCCCGCTGTCGAAGGTGATCCCCTTGCCCACCAGGGCCAGGTGGGGGCCG
>DASRBU010000150.1:0-2636 GCA_035653475.1 Candidatus Dormiibacterota bacterium
TAGGGGCCGTAGGTGAGGACCACCGGGTAGCGACCCTCGGCCACCGGGCGGTAGACGTCGGCGCGCAGCACGATCCCGTCGTCCACGGGGACGGGCACGTGCCAGTCGATGCGCATGCCGTCCCGGACCTCGCTCCGCGGCCGCGGGTCGTGGTCGAGCGTCTCGCTCATGCTCCCTCCAGATGCTGCCGGGTGGCGCTCCCGCCGGGGGCGGCCGGCCTCGCCGCCCACGCCCGATGATGGTAGCGGCACCACCTCGGGGGGCGCGCCGGGCCGTCCGACCCCGGTCCGACGGACGCCGCGTGCTCAGAGCGCCCGCTGCCGGTGGAGCCGTCGCCGGGTGCGCTGCAGCTGCCCTCCCTCTCTGGGCACGATGCTGATGCTGCCGTCCGGCTCCAGGACGCCCAGCCGCACCTCGCGCACGTCCGACAGCCCGTGCTCGCGGATGGCGACGTCGCACTCGTCCACCGTCACCCCCTCCCGGCGCAGCTGCATCGGCAGGTAGCGGCCGTCCTGGATGATGACCGTGGGGGCGGGGACGAGCAGCCGGTGGAAGATCCCGAGGCGGTCCAGCATGGCCACGGCCCGGTTCAGGACGACCAGGGTGGCGATGATCAGGAACCCGCCGACCAGCGAGGTGTCGGGACCGGTCATAGCCGGCTGGACGGCGTTCGAGACCAGCAGGACCAGCACCAGGTCGTAGAGCGTGAACTGGCCCACCTCGCGTTTGCCGAAGAGCCGCAGGGCCAGCAACAGCCCCAGGTAGATGAGCGCCGATCGCAGGACGAGCTGCCACGGGGCGACGGTGAAGTTCAGCATGGCGATTCCTTCGTGGGAAGGATCATGTCACCGTCGGGGCCGTCCAGCGGCCGAGTCTCACGCCGCTCGCCGCCCGGGACGCCGGCGGCCGGGGCCGCCCGGCCTCAGCTCCTCCCGTAGCCGTGGCCTCGCCGCTCGGGCGAGGGGTTCGGGGCCCGGTCGACCGGGCCCCGAACGTGGCTCAGCGGTTGCCTGGCCTCGGGCCCGCGGTCACCATGCGCGTCGCCGGGCCGCCCAGGCTGAGCATGGCGGCGGTGACCAGGGCCAGGAAGCCGGACACGACCGCCGCCCAGCCGGCGATGGCGGACAGGAGGTGATTGCCCTGGGCGAACGCGGCCCAGGCCAGGAAGAAGAGTGCCACCGCCAGCGCCAGCGAGGTCAGCCCCACGCCGGCGTGCCGGGAGGCCGACGACGCCGCGATGAAGAGGGCCACGAACCCGAAGCAGCCGAACATCACCCCCAGCGGGCCCAGCACCGGCAGCATGCCCAGGCCGAGCCGCTGGCCGGTGACGGCGAGAACGATGGCGAGGGCGTTGTTGGCCGCGATCAGCTCGAACAGGCCGGAGATGGCGAAGAGGCTCCCGAAGACACCGAAGAAGGTGGCCGGGAGGGTCTGGCCGCGGGCGTAGCACCACATGGCGGCGATGAACTGGGCGACGCCCCCGAAGAAGATCAGGAGCGGCACCGTCACCGTCAGCCCGGAGGCGGGCGTGGGCCACCACCCGGCCAGCATCGTCCCGATGGTGAAGATGGAGATCCCGAAGGCCACCAGCCCCAGCGGGGTGGCGTCCCCGACCTCGGCCCGGGCGACGGGGGCTTCGGCGGCCACGGTCCGTTCCGGCGGTGGTCCGCTCCGTGGGCCGCCCCAGGGTCGACTCACCTCAGCCATGCGCAATGACCTCCTCGAACGGGAAGTGTCTGGGGTCGAGTCTACGCGCTCCCCCTGGCCGGCTCCGGCGCGCAGGGGAGCCGGCCTCGGTCACCCCCTATCATGGGAAGGGACCGGCACATCACCCGGGCGAGCAGACGAGCACGACATGGTCATCTGGTGGCGTCCTCCCCTCCAGGCGGGGAGCTTCGAGGAGGAGCTGGGGTCGGCGGAGGCGGGCTGGCGTCCGGACCTCGACATCTTCGAGTCGGACGACGAGTTCCTCCTGGCCTTCGACCTCCCCGGCGTGACCTCCGAGGACGTGGAGGTGATCCTCCAGGGCCGGACGCTGGCCGTGGCCGGCGTCCGCCGGGCCCAGGTCCCGCCGGAGGCGATCGCGCACCTGGTCGAGCGCCCGCGGGGGAGCTTCGAGCGCCGGGTCAGGCTCCCGGCGAGCGCCGACCTGTCCCGCCTGCGCACCGAACTCCGCGACGGTCAGCTCCTGGTCGTGGTCGGCAAGCGGCGCTCGGCGGGGGTGGAGGTGCGGATCGCGGTCGAGCGGGGCTGAGGTCGTGAGCCCGAGCCTCGTCGCCGTCCGGCGACGGTCGGCGCCAGGGCTCCCCTGGCCCCGATGCCGGGAGCGGCGCCCGCCGCGCGGTCGCTCCCACCCGGCCGTGGGCCTCCGGCTGGGGGCGGCGGGCGTGGGGACGGACGGCTGACGGGGGATGGACCGGATCGTCGTCCCCGAGGGGCCGGGACGCTCCAACCTGCCGGGGCTGCTGCAGCCCACGGTGGTCGTCTTCCCGGGTCTGATGGCCCCGCTCCAGGTCCAGGAGGCGGCCGGGATCGCGGCCCTGGAGGCGGCCGCCGCCCGCCAGGAGCCGCTGGCCCTCTTCTGGAGACGTGGTGAGGGCGCCGACTCGGCAGCCCCGATCGGCGTCTCCTGCGGG
>DASRBU010000151.1:0-4962 GCA_035653475.1 Candidatus Dormiibacterota bacterium
CTACCATCCACCGGCGCTGCGTCTCCTGGCCGAGTCGTTCGGGGTGGGGCAGATGGTGCTCGGCACCGACTACCCGCACGTGATCGGCGACCCGGCCCGGGTCATCGCCAGCCTGGACCACGCCGGGTTCGACCCCGGCGAGCTGGAGCGCATCTGCTGGACGAACGTCCGGGACGGCCTGGGCATCGCGCTCGATCCGCCCGATCACCCGTGAGCCGGCGGTCGGCGCCGGCCTCGACCGGCGGATCGCCGCCGGGCCGGCGGGTGGCTCCGGGCGCTCACCGCCGACGGGCGCCTCTCCCAACCTGAGGTGACAATCTACATGTTAGATATACGCTCGTATTTTGGTTAGTCATTACTATAATGAATGAGGTAACTTGGGGGACGAGAGCAGCACCTGCGTGGAGACGGCTCCGGCGTCGCCGGAGCGGTGGAGCACACCGGCGGCGCTGCTCCGTACCATCTCCGACTCCGACCTCCTGCGGCAGACGGGCCTGGGGATCACGCTGGTCGGAGCCCACCCGAGTTTCCCGCTCCTCCACTCCAACGAGGGCTTCCGACGCTCGTCCTGGGCCGTCCCCGACGGGGTGGCCGGCGAGCCCCTGAGCCGGTTCCTCGAGGCGCGACACCGCCGCGTGCTCCGGGACGCCCACCGGAAGGTGGTGCGCACCGGGCTCCCGACCCGCCTCCCCGCCACCCCGGAGCGGGGGGAGGTGGAGCTGTTCCCCCTGCGGTGGGGCTCCACGACCGTGACCCACGTGCTCGGCCTGTGGGAGCCGCCCGTTCGCCGGACGGACGGGCGCAACCGGCAGGGGGCGATCCTGCGGGCGCTGGGCCTGGTGGGCGGGCACCTCGGCGACGGGCGGGGGATGGGATCGTTCCTGGGTCGGCTCTCCCGTGCCCTGGCCGAGCTGGTGGGGGCGTCCGGGGTGGCGTTCTGGCGCTACGACCCGGAACGTCGCCTCCTGTCGCTGGAGCCCGAGCCCTGCGGGTTCCCCCCCGGCCGGGTGCCGCGGCTGATCTCCGCTCCCCTCGACGCCGGCGGCCGGGTGGCCCCCGAGGAGGCCGTGGTCTGGAGCCGGGCCGATCCGGGCAGCGCCCGCGCGTCGGCGCCGGGATGGCTGCTCGAGGCGCTGGGCGCCCGGGATGCCGTGGTGGCGCCCTGGAAGGCAGGCGACCGCCGGCTCGGCCTGGTGGTCGCGTGCGACGCTCGCCGGCCGGGCGGTTTCACCGAAGAGGACGCCTGGACGCTCCAGGCCGCGGCCGCGGCGGCCGCCCTGGTGGTGGAGCACCGGCAGGCGGATGACGCCCTGACCGCCGCCCGCGACCGCGAGGCGGAGCGCCTCCGACGCCAGGTCGAGCGGTCGATCCAGCTCGAGCAGATGAAGACCAACCTCCTGCGGCTCGTCTCGCACGAGCTGCGCACCCCGCTCACGGTGCTCCGCGGCTACCTCTCCATGATCGAGGACGGCTCGCTGCGGCCGCGCGACCTGCCCTCGGTGCTCTCGCTCCTGCAGGCCCGGGTCGAGGAGATGGGCCATCTGATCGACGAGATCGTGGAGGCGGCGCGGCTCGAGGACAGCGCCATGGCGCTGTCCGTCCAGCCGGTGGATCTGCGCGAGGTGGTGACCACGGCCGTGCGCACTCTCGAGCCGCTGGCGGGTCCGGATCATCCCCTGCGACTACGGATGCCCAGGCAGAGGGTGCCGGTCAAGGGCGATCACTCCCGGCTGGCCATGATCCTCACGGCGCTGATCCACAACGCCATCAAGTACTCGCCGGAGGGCGGCGAGATCCGAGTCGACTGCCGCCTCGGGGCCCGCACCGCCGCGGTGGCGGTCAGCGATCGGGGCGTGGGCATCGCCCGGCGTGACCGTCCGCGGCTCTTCACCAGGTTCGGCCGCATCGTGACCCCGGAGACCAAGCACATCCCGGGAACCGGTCTGGGCCTCTACCTGGCCCGCGATCTGGCCCGCCGTCACGGCGGCGACATCCGAGTCCGGTCGACGCCGGGGCGGGGGAGCACGTTCACCCTGCGCCTCCCCCTCTCCACCTCGGATGGGGAGACCGGGGCCGCCGCCTGAGGTCGACCTCCGATGCCGCCCCCGATGCGGCTCAGCCGGGCCGGCGGCCGTAAGCGGCGGCGAAGGGGCCAGCGCTGTGCAGCTCCTCCCACTCCCGTTGCATGGCCGTCAGCAGCTGGCAGCACTCCGCCGGGGCGAGCCCGAAGCGCTCCTGGAAGGGGGTGCAGAGGCCGGCGAACAGGGCCCGGAGGTTGCTTCCCATCAGCGATCCGATCCGGCTGCCCCACTCTCCGACCGGGATGCGGACCTCGCGGCGGACCACGTCCACCAGCCCCGCGCGGCGCAGGTAGAGGTCGAGGGAGCGGAAGATCGTCCCTCCCATGTCGATGGCGCGCGACCGGCCCAGCTTCAGGCCAGCTCGAACAGCCGCCGGCTGGCCGGGCCGGCGGGCTCCAGCCAGGGGTCGACCTCGACCAGCTCCACCCAGCCCCCGGGACGGGTGACGCGGACCAGCTCCCCGACCACCCCCGACCACGAGGCCAGTGGGATCCCGGAGGCGGCCATCAACCGCTGGTGCACGAAGTCGAGGCTCGCCTCGGGAAGGGGAGGCCGTGGAGCAGGTTGCCGCGGACGAAACGGTAGTTGACCGGCCGGTCGTCCCTGCCCGGCACCAGGTCGAAGCCCACCACCAGGGCCTCGGGGAACTCCAGGCAGAGATCGCAGGCCCAGCGGCCGGTGCCGCTGCCCACGTCCAGGATGGAGGTGGGGTGCCGGAGAGGGGCGAGGGAGTTGGCCCCCAGCGCCTCCAGCAGCGCGTCGTGCTGCACGTCCAGCCGGTCGAACTCCCGCGGCTCCCGGGAGAAGAGGTAGCGGTCCCCCTCCGGTGCCGGGCGGTCGCGGCTCATCGGCCGGCGCCGGTCGGCACCGGCCGCTCGACCGGCTCCAGCGCCGAGCCATCCAGCTCGGCCAGGCTGCGGCGGCCCAGGAGGGCGAGGGTGGTGTCCATCTCCCCGGCCAGGATCTCGATTGCCCGCCGGACCCCGGCCTCGCCACCGGCGGCCAGGCCGTACACGAAAGCCCGGCCGATGAGGCAGGCATGGGCGCCCAGGGCCAGGGCCTTGAGCACGTCCTGCCCGCGTCGGATGCCGCCGTCGAGGAGGATGGTGGCCTGCCCGGCCACCGCCTCCACGATCGAGGGGAGCACGGAGATGCTGGAGGGAGCCCCGTCCAGCTGGCGTCCACCGTGGTTCGACACCACCACCCCGTCGGCACCGTGCGCCACCGCCAGCCGAGCGTCCTCGGGCGTGAGCACGCCCTTCACCAGCAGGGGACCCGGCCAGAGCGAGCGCACCCACTCGAACTCGCGCCAGGTCTTGGAGGCGTCGTGGTTGCGCAGCATCAGCCTGGCCAAGGGCAGGAAGCCCTCGCTGCGGGAGTGGGGCACGTTGCCCAGGGTGAGCCGGGAGCCCAGCAGCACGTCTCGCATCCACCGCCAGCGGCGGGCCGTGTCCAGGGCGTTGGCCGGGGTGATCCTGGGCGGCACGGTGAAGCCGTTGCGCAGGTCGCGCTCGCGCTGACCGGCGACGGGCACGTCCACCGTGAAGGCGAGCGCCGAGCAGCCGGCGGCGCGGGCACGGTCGATCAGGGAGCGGGCCAGCTCCCGGTCCTTGCCCATGTAGAGCTGGAACCAGAAGGGCTTCACCGTCGCCGCCCGGACCTCCTCGATGGAGCACACCGACGCGGTCGACAGGCAGAAGGGGATGCCCGCCGCCTCCGCCGCCCGGGCCGCCTGCACCTCCCCCCGCCGGGCGACGAGGCCGGCCAGGCCGATCGGGGCCAGCACCAGCGGCAGGGCCAGCCGGGTGCCAAAGAGGACCGCGCTCAGGTCCCGCTCCGAGACATCGACCAGGGCCCGTGGCCGAAAGCGCAGTCGCTCGAAGTCGGCCCGGTTGGCGCGCAACGTGAGCTCGTCGTAGGCGCCGCCGTCGACGTAGTCGAAGACCATGCGCGGGAGACGCCGGCGGGCGATCCGGCGCAGATCCTCGATGGTGACCGGCCTCATCCCCGGCTGACGCTCAGGTGTCGTCGGCCCGACGGTCGTCGCCGGGGTGGCTGGGCGCCGGCCGATCGTGTCGCCTCGTCTCGCTCCCTGCCTTCCTCACGCTCGTCGGTCCCCCCAGCTCTCCACGCACCGGCGCCGCCACCCACCGGCTGCCCTCATGGTAGGTCCAGCGGCCGCGGCCGGCAATGGGCGACAACCGATGGCCGCCATCGTCGCCGCCGATCGTCGGCGGTCTGCTCGGGCGGCGAGCCCGCGGTCGGCGGCCGGCCCGGGGCGGCGTGGTCGTGCCGACGCCGGGCGGTGCTGGCGGATCGCGAGCTGCCGACGGTCAGCGTCCGCTGACCGCGACGCCGGCGCTCCGAGGCCGGCCTCGGGCGGGAGCCGCCGCGCCGCCGCGCCTCGGCGGGCTCAGAGCCGGGAGGAGGCGATCCCGGCCGTCGGCTCCGCCTCCTCCGGATGGAGACCGTGGACGGGGCCGGTGCGGTCGCGCAGGAAGCCCCCTGGATGGCAGTGGCGCAGCGCGATGATCTCGCCGGCGATGGCCACGGCGACCTCCTCGGGGGTCCGGGCGCCGATGTCGAGCCCGATCGGGCCGCGGATGCGGGCCAGCTCGGCCTCGGAGAGCCCGAGCTCGCGCAGCCGACGGGTCCGGTCCAGATCGGTCCGGCGGCTGCCCATGGCCCCGATGTAGGCGGCCGGGGTGCGGAGCGCCGCCTGGAGCAGGGGCACGTCAAACTTGGGATCGTGGGTCAGGATGCAGATCACCGTCCGCTCGTCCACCGGCGCCTCGGCCAGGAACTCGTCCGGCCAGCGCACCACCAGCTCGTCCGCCTCCGGGAAGCGAGCGCGGGTGACGAAGGTGCTGCGGGCGTCGCA
>DASRBU010000152.1:0-7304 GCA_035653475.1 Candidatus Dormiibacterota bacterium
GGCGTGGTTCGACTCCCATCCCACGTGCACGGCCGTGCCGCTGGCCGGGGCCGGGTCCTCCTGCCCGGCCCCGGTTCCGCGCCTGGTGGAGCGGGCGGCGGTCACGGCCGGCGACGGCGCCCTACCGCTCTACCAGCAGGCTCTCCAGGCCGTGGTCAGGGAGGTGAGCTGGGTGGCCCTGCTCTACGGTCAGCAGCCGGTGCTGGCCCAGCCCTACCTGCTGGGCTGGGGCTACAGCGGCCTCGACGACGTCCCCTGGACCGACCTCAAGATCACGAAGCATTGAGACGGCCCGGATCCGTACCCTATCCGTCATGGCCGAGATGCCGCTGCGTGCGCGTCGCTGCGTGCCCTGTGAGGGGGGCGTCCCGCCGCTCGGCGAGGAGCAGATCCGGCCGCTCCTGGCCCGAATCGAGGGTTGGGAGGTGGAGCAGGCCGAGGGCCATCCACAGCTGGTCAAGACGTTCCGGTTCCCGGATTTCGTGCAGGCGGTGGGGTTCGTGAACCGGATCACGCCGGTGGCCGAGTCGGAGGGGCATCACCCCGATCTGCTGGTCGGCTGGGGTCGGGTCAAGGTGCAGCTCTGGACCCACGCCGCCGGCGGCCTGACCGAGAACGACTTCATCCTCGCCGACAAGATCGACGAGGTGGCCTCCGGGGCCGCGCCCTGAGCCCGGCAGCGCCCGAGCCGTGCCCGCGCTGCGGGGGCAACGGGCTACCGGTGGTCTACGGCCGCCCCGCCCCGGTCGCTCTGGAGCTGGCGGCAAGGGGCGAGATCGTGCTCGGCGGGTGTATCGTGGGGCGGGACAGCCCGCGCTGGCAGTGCTCGATCTGTCGGCACCGGTGGGGCGACGCCGCTCCAGCGACGCGGTCGCAGGCCGTCCCCACCGACCCCGTCCGGAAGGACGCGGAGGGCGAGCCGACGTAGCTCAGGCCGGCAGAGCGATCGCCTTGTAAGCGATGGGTCGGGGGTTCGAATCCCCCCGTCGGCTCCAGCTGCGATCCGAACCCCCTCCCCGCGGCGTCCCCCTTCCCCACCCGCCCCCCGGGGCTTGCCGGACATCGGCCGCTCCCGGCGTGGAGGCGGATGCCGACGGTTGCGCGACGGGGACGCTGCGCCAGGGTCGTCATCGAGCGCCACCGGCCAGGGCCAGGCACGATCGAGCACCGCCCGGACCGGTGGTGGGCCGCCGGCCGGCGGTCGATCATGCGATCCGGCGCCGGTCCTGGCCGGCGGGGCTGCGGGAGGTTGCGATGGCGGACGCGCCCTGGACGCCCGACCGGGGGTGGGCGTCATCGCGCGGCGGTCGGCCGGCGCGGCCGGCGCCTCCCCGGGCGCCGAGCGGTTCGAGGAGCGCTCGCGGCGTGGTCCTCACCTCCCCCCGGTCGGCCCCGCCCATCCGGCGAGCCCTCCCGGCGCCGTGGTCGCGCGTGGTGGGCCGGGGAGCCATCTCCGGCTTCGAGGCCGGCGGGGCGGCAACGGGGCGCGGCCTCCGCTGCCCGGGGCCGCGCCCGCCGTCAATAGGCGCTGGGGGCCTTGCAGCTGAACATCGAGACCACCTGCCGGGTCTGCTTGCCCTTGCACTTCGGGCACTCGGGAGGGTCGTCCTTCAGGCGATCGTGCTGACTGATCGGCAGGCTGAGCTCGAAGCGCTCACCGCAGGCCTGGCACTCGAACTCGTAGACGGCCATCGACCACACCTCCTCCTGGACCGATCACCATCGCACACTACACGGCGCCCCGGGCACGTCCGTCAATCCCCGATCGGGGCTCGGGCCGGGATGGCACCGGCTGGGGCTTCGGAACGGCCACGATACCGCTCCGGCCGGGCAGGTCGCCTTCCCACGGGCCGCCCAGGCAGAGGGATCGAGCGGCGTCCCTGCCGTCCCAGGGGCGGGACCGACGTCGGGCTCAGGACCGGCTCAGCGGCCGCGAGCGACGGAGGCCGTAGAGCGCGACCAGGCCCAGGCCGATGATCACCGCCGCCCCGACCAGGTGCCAGAGCACGATGGCGCCGGCCGCCACCGGCTGTGAGAGCCCGATCGAGGAGAGCAGGAAGGTGCCCATGGCCTCCAGGCTCCCGGCGTAGCCGGGCGCGGCGGGCAGGACGTACGTGTAGAGCAACGTGACCTGGGTCACGATCGCCGACGCCACCGGCACCGCCAGCCCCAGGGCGGGGAAGAGCATGAAGAAGGCCAGCCCATCCAGGAGGATGGCGGTGGCGGAGACGGCCAGGATGCCGAGCAGGCGCTGGCCGCGGGTGGCCGCCAGCCCGGTGCGGAAGGCGGTGCTCTGCCGCCGCAGGGACTCGACCCAGCGCTCGGGCAGGAAGCTGCGAGCACGGCCGGAGCAGACCAACCGGGGACCGAACAGGAGGCCGCCGCCGATGACCGTCAGCGTCAGCAGCGCCATCCCGAGCACGGCCAGGAGCTGGGCCAGGGAGGGCAAGGCGGTGTCGGCGGCGGTCAGCTTGAGGAAGGTTCCGGCGCTGAGCACGGCCGCCACCCCGCCCAGGTCGAAGGTGTGGTCCACCACGATCACCCCCAGCCCCACCGCCGTGGACTGTCCTCGCCGCTTCACCAGCCACCACAGGCGCAGCGCCTCGCCGGCCCGGAAGGGCACGGCGTAGTTGACCAGCTGGGTGGCCGCGTTCACCCACAGGGCGTCGGTCAACCTCACCCGGGTCCAGGCCCGCAGCAACAGCATCCAGCGCGTCGCCCTGGCCACCTGGCTGAGCAGGGTCAGGACCACGATGGCCAACAGCGGGCTCAGGTGTCGGGGCTCGAGGTGGTGCTCCACCTGCTGGATGGGCACGGCCCGGAAGAGGAGGTAGAGGGCGACGGCGCCAAAGGCGGTGTTGGCCGCACCCCGAATCCAGGGGTTCACCCAGGCGGCGCGTGCCAGATCGCGGACGGGACGGATGGGGATGCTCACGGGCGGCCCTTCGACCGGCAACGATACTGAATCGGCACCCCCGGGCGCCAGCCGAGGCGGCCGGCGCCTCGCCCCGGCCGCGACTCCGGGGTTTGATCGGGCCGCCCGGCGGCCATATACGTCACGTGAGCAACCGGTACGCCGAGGTATGGGCCGACGCCGCCGACGCCGTGGCCGCCAGCCGCGGGCGGAGGGCGGTCGCACGGCGCTACCGCTGGATGCTCGCCCTGACCGATGACCTGCTCGGCCACCTGGAGCCGCTGAACGCATCCGGCGGCGGGGAGCTGTCGCGGGAGGTACGCGCCGCCATCGAGCGGGCGGTGGTCCAGCTGGACCCCGACCTCCAGATCCGGCTGCTCGGCTGCAGCACGGTCCAGGAGGCGGTGGACACCGTGCTGACGGTGCAGGACGAGGTCCTCCGTCGTCTGCACGGCCCTCCCCCCGCGGAGCAGGAGCGCCGGAGCGCCTGAGCCGCGGGGTGGCCTCCCGGGCCCGGGGCAGGGCGTCGCACGAGCCGGCCGGGCCCCTCGGGGAGGACGCCGCCCTCCAAGGGTGGCTCCCCGGGCTTACGCCCCCCGACCGCGGTCGAAGCCAGCCGCGCTGGGAGAGGGGCGCCGGGTCTCACGCCCGGGGTGGTGGTGCCGCGCCATCCGCCGCAGGCGGTCGGCCAGGTGGCGCAGCGAGGGCGACGTCAGCTGGGCTCGGGTGGTCGCCCGGGCCACCTCCGCCACCCGCGCGGCCCGGACCCCGTCCATGACGTTCGGCCCCATGGCCGCGAGGTCGGCCTCGACCGGCTCCAGCAGCATGACCTCGGTCCCCTCGCGCCGGAGCCGGGCGACCTCGGCCGCGACCTGCCGGGCGCGGCGGCGCCGGAAGGCCGCCGCCACCTGCACCCAGGGGTTGCGGCTTCGGGGATGGGCGTGCGTCGACATGGGGCTCAGGGCCACGACCAGGTCGAGACCCTGGCCGGCCAGCAGGTCCAGGTTGGACATGGAGCGGAGGCCGCCGTCCACGTAGAGACGCCCCGCGACCGGGACCGGGCGGAAGAACCCCGGGATGGCACAGGAGGCCGCCACGGCGGTGGCGAGCGAGGTGCGAGGGGCGCCGTCGCGCCCGAACACCACCCGCTCGCCGGTTCGGTAGTCGCAGGCCACGATCCAGCACGCCTCGTGCGGCGCCCAGCCGTCGGCCACCACCCGGCGGACTGCGGTCTCGATCACGGTCGTGGGCACCGCCCCCGGCGGCACCAACCCCGAGATCGCCCGTGACGGCGCGCGCTCGCGCAGGGCGCGCCGCACCAGCTCGATCGACCCCGGCCGCAGGGTCACCAGACGCCAGGGGAAGCGATAGGCCTCGGGCCGGGTGAGCTCGTGCAACCAGCCGGAAGCGGCCTCGGTCCCCTCCTCGGGTGCCGCGGCAGCCGCGTCGCCCAGCAGGCGACGCGGCGCCACGCCCGCGGCCAGGAAAGCCGCCACCACCGATCCCGCCGAGGTCCCGATCAGGACGTCGGCCGTGACCGGGCTCCAACCCGTGCCCGAGGCCAGGGCCGCCATGGCCCCGGCCAGCCAGGCACCTCCCACCACCCCACCTGCGCCCAGGGCCACCGCCACCCTCATCGGATCGAGTTTCGCACCGAGGCCGCGAGGCCGGGAGGCCGCGTCGGATCAGCCGCCCAGTTGGGACCTCCCCGACAGCCCGGAACCACCCGGCGGGTGCGTCCGCCGCGGCCTGCCCCGGCGGCGCGTCCCCCGTCTTCGCGGTCCCGGCCGGGGGTCGGGACGGAGACGCTCCCACGACTCGGGAAGGCCGGCCAGGGCCGCGACGTAACGGTCGCGGTCGTACGGGCGGCCCTCGCAGACCATCTCCCAGAGCTGCTCCAGCGCGGCCGACCCCAGCATGTGCAGGATGTCGTGGCGCTCGTAGCCCAGCTCGCGAAGCCGGAGCGCCGTGGCCCAGACCTCGGGCGGATCACCGTCCCACAGCTGGTTGGCGATGAGCTCGTGCATGGCCAGGTGGAGCCTGGGGTTGAGGCGAACGCCGCCCACCTCCACCTCCTCCACCTCGTGCTCGATCGCACGGCGGAGTTCGGGATGCTCGGCCAGGATGAGGAAGTAGCGGTCGTCGGCCTTGGCCGGATCCAGGTAGCCCAAGTCCAGGTCCCCCAGGGTGCCCGTCGCCGAAGGCACCGCCCAGCTCCGCCGCCGCTCCTCCGCCGGTCCGTCTCGTCCCACCTCACCGACCACCATAGCGAGGACGGGGACGCGGATGGGGCAGGGCTCGGTCGCGGCCGGGTGCACGAGCCCACGCCGAGGGACAGCAGGTTCGAAACTACCCTTCCATCGCCCCGGTGACGTATGGTGTCGCCGACGGCTGCGGGTAGGCAGGACGGTCGAGCCGTCGTGGAACCCTCAACGAGTTCGACTACCGTCTACCCCCCGGAGCGGCGTCGAGCGTGCTCGACGCCGCCCACCTCTTCCGCTCGGACCTCGGCCGGCGGGTTCGGTGCCGGGTCCGACGCTCTGATCAGCCAGGTGGTGCCGTCACGCCCGTCCCGCACCTCGATCCCACCGCGCTCCAGCGCGTCGCGGAGCGCGTCCGCCAGCCGGTACTCGCCCCGATCCCGGAGCCGGGCGCGCAGGGCGAGCACCGGCTCGACGAGCGGAGCCAGGCGTCGGCGCGGATCGCTCACCCCCTCCACGGCCGCGGCACCGAGACGCACGATCAGGGAGCGGAGCACGGTCCGGGCCTGGCCCAGCTCGTCCGACTCGAGCACGTCGTCCGACCAGGCGGCGATCGCCTCCTCCAGGTCCAGGGCGGCGGCGGCCATGGCCCTGGCGTCCCGAGCCGCCTCGGCCCGATCGAAGCGCTCCTCACAGGCCCGGGCCGTCTCCCGCAACGAGTCCCGCCGGCCTCCTGCCTCCTCCGCCGGTGGGACACCGCGGGAGTGGTCGGCGGAGGGCCCAGCGGCCGGGGTCGGGGGAGCCCCTGGCCCCTCGCCGGCGAGCCCGCGCAGCTCCTCCAGGGTCAGCACCGTGCCCGAACCGAGCCAGCGGGAGGAGCCGGCGCGGCGGAGGGTGACGCCGCCGTGGCCGCGAACGCTCAACGTCCGCGAGCCGAGATCGAAGATCGCGGCCGTGTGCTCGTCGACGCCCAGGATCACCGCCTCCGGCGGCAGCTGCGCCTCCAGGGCCAGCAGCCGCCGTTCGCCCACGAAGCAGTAGCGGGTGTCATGGGTGCCCCCCTCGCGGTTGTCGAAGTGAGGGATGACCGCCGCCGTCAGGCCCAGCTCGGCCAGCAGGTCGATCCCCTCCAGCCAGGTCGGCTCCATCCCCACCTTGTAGATCTCGTAGACGGGCAGGGTGAACCGCCCCAGGGTGCAGGCGGCGGCCGAGGAGACGATCGTGACCCCGCCCCGTCGCAGACGGTCGCGCAGGGCGGTCCCCACCGGCGAGGCCGACCACTGACGTGCCGCGTAGGAGGGGCTGCCGGGGCCGGTGAACACCCAGTCGGCGCTGCGCACGGCGGCGACGCCGCGGGCGACCTCGACGGCCTCGGCGGCGGCCGGCTGGCGGAGCCCGGGTGCCGCCTCGACGCGCAGCCCGACGTTGGCCGCGAAGTACCGCCGGGCCTTGGCGGTGACCTCGTCCGCGTTCTCCTGGAAGCCGTACGGAGTCTCCACCAGCACGGCCACCGGCTCCGGCCCCAGGGCGGCGGCCAGCTCCCGGTGCAGCGTGACCATGGTCGGGCTGGTCTCCCCGGAACCGATCACCGCCAGCACGCTGGTCGCTCTCGACCCCATCCAGGGACAGCGTACCCGGCCCTCGGGGCCGATGCAGAGGGAAAGGCCGGGCCGGCCGAGGACACCGGGTTTGGCCTCGGACCGCACCCCGGCGCCCAGCCAGATGTGGACTGTACGGCCTCGACCTGCGGTGGCATGATGGTGCGGGTTCCGTGAAACGGTCACCGTTTTCGCGCAGTGGCTGCCGCGTCGCGGCCAGCCCGAACCCGGCGATCAGCGTTCGCTCTCATGCCCGCCCCCGACGCGCAAGGGCGGGAGGAGAGGAGGAGGGTATGGAGAGTGGAGGAGTTGGCATGAGCACCGCGACCACCACCCGGGGCCAGCTGGTGCGGGCGGTAGTCGCCAGCACGGTGGGGACCTCGATCGAGTGGTACGACTACTTCCTGTACGGCAGCGCCGGAGCGCTGGCCCTGAACCAGGTCTTCCTGCCCCAGAAGAGCCCGCTGGCCGGCACCCTCGAGATCTACGCCAGCTTCTTCGTCGGCTTCCTGGCCCGCCCGGTTGGGGGCGCCATCTTCGGCCACTTCGGGGACCGGATCGGGCGCAAGGCGACCCTGATCGCCACCTTGC
>DASRBU010000153.1:0-2654 GCA_035653475.1 Candidatus Dormiibacterota bacterium
GGACGGGGCAGTGGGGGTTCGAGGTCGGTCATCAGTTCCCGGGTGCGCTGGTGGTGGGCTTCGACCTGGTGCGGGGGAAGCCGGGGGCTCCTCCCCGTTACCGGCACGTGCGGGGCAACCTGCTCCAGGGGTTGCCCTTCCGGGATGGGGTCTTCGACTTCGTCCACCAGCGCCTGCTGGTGTCGGGCATCCCGGTGGCGGAGTGGCCGGGGGCGGTACGAGAGCTGGTCCGGGTTACCCGCCCCGGGGGCTGGGCGGAGCTGGTCGAGATCCCGACCCGACCGCGACGAGCCGGGCCAGCGACCGAGCACCTATGGGAGCTGCTGCTCAGGTCGGTGGCGCTCCCGCTGGGCCTGGACACGACCGACGTCGTCTTCCGCTCTCTGGACGGGCACCTGCACGAGGCGGAATTGGAGGAGGTAACCCGTCGGGAGCTCGAACTGCCCGTCGGCGAGTGGGGCGGCCAGGTCGGCTCCCTCATGGCCACGGACGTCCGGGCTGCCTGCACCCGGCTGTGCGAGCGCCTGCGAACCAGGTCACCATCCCTGGCCGATCAGGCAGGGGAGTTGCTGGGCCACTCTCTGGAGGAAGTCGACCGATACCGGACCGTCTGGCCGGTCGCCATCGCCTACGGCCGCAAGCCGGGCTGAGCCGGGGCCCCTTCCCCCGCCGGCTCGCGCCCTCCACGCCCGCACGACTCACCCCCGCGATCTCGTGTCGGGAGGGTCGATTGCCGTCCGCTGCCAATCGGCCAGGGAAGGCGACGACATTGTCCCCTCACGGCCCTTAACTCAGGATCGTCCCATGCCGGACGCACGTCATCCCCTCCACGAGACGATCGCCCCCGACGCCTCCGCGATGTGGGGCCCGGCAGAGCGCTTTCCGTTGAGCGGATCGGCCCGGCGCCCGCTCCACCTGCCCGACGGAGACGCGACGCTCCCGTTCGGGCCGTGCCATCTCACCCCCGCCGCCGTCACCTCGCCGGGGCGCGACGACCCGATTCGCTCCCGGAGAGCGACCTGGTGCTGGGAGACAACGACCGAGGACATGAGGATGGCGGCCACGCTGACCTCCCACGGTTGGGCCGATGGGCTCTCCCACGGTGACCACCAGATCCCTCTGGAACGGATCCGCAGCGTCTCCTATCGACGACCGGGGCGATGCGATCTGTCGAACCACCGGCCTGGCGCCGTCCGACGGTTCGCGGAGGCCGAGGTCAGGCAGGGCTTCGGCGGCATCCTCGCCAGCCTCGATTGCGCCTGGATCGACCATCCGGCACGGGTGGCCGACGCGGAGTACAAGCCGTACCGGTTGAAGATCGCGGCCGAGAGCGGACTTCGCATCCCGCGCTCGCACCTCACCAACGATCCCGCCTCGGCCAGGGCGTTCGCGGACAGCGTGGCCGGGACCGTCGTCTCCAAGCCCCTGTCCACCTACCGATTCGGGGTCGAGCACGGCCGATCGTTCGTCCTGCTCACGAGCCCGGTCGATCGTCGGGACCTGTCCTGGGCACGGGTCGAGGGGTCGGACGCCGGTCCGGTCGTGGTCCAGGGCGGACCCCAGCGACTCCGGGAGCGGCTGGAGGAGGCGGACGCGCTCCGGGTCGGAAGCGGACGGGCCAGCTTCGCGCGTTACGGCCTGAGCATCGACGCCGAGGGCTGGCAGCGCCTCTGGCTCGACTCGCCCGAGGGCCAGGGCTGGGACCTCTGACCGGTGCACACCTGCGGCCGGGCGATGGGGGTCGGGCCGACGCGGTCCGGCCGCGAGCATCCACGCACGTCCCCGTAAGCTAGGGGCCGATGTCCGTTGCCCCCTCGTCCCCGGCCCGTCCCTTCGTGGCCGAAGACCTCGACCGGATGCCCGAGGACGGCTACCGCCGCGAGGTCATCGGGGGCACGCTGGTCGTGACTCCATCCCCGGTGGGGCGTCACCAGCGCTGTGTGGGTCGACTGTTCATCCGTCTCGAACGAGCCTGTCCGGCGGACCTGGAGGTCATCGTCTCCCCCTACGACTGGCGTCCGCCCAGCGGGGAGAGCTTCCAGCCCGACCTGATGGTCATCCGGCGCGCGGACTTCGACCCCGACGGCCCGCTGCGGGCCACCCCGCTGCTGGTCGTGGAGGTGCTCTCGACCTCCAACGCCGAGCAGGACCGGGCGGTGAAGCGGGCCCGCTACGAGGCCCTGGGCGTCCCCGCCTACTGGATCGTGGACCCGGCCGTCCCCGCCCTCTCCGCCCTGCGGCGGAACGCTCGGGGGAGGTACGTGGAAACCGCACGCGCGTCAGGGCGTCAACCGCTCGTCGCCGACTTCCCCTTCGCGGTCGAGCTGACCCCGGTCGAGCTGGTCGAACCCTGAACATCGCCCCCACGCCCGGGTCGCCCGACGCCCGACGACCGCGGTGCGCCCGGTGAGGGCGCGCCTCCGATCGGGGTCGCGCCCCGGCAGCGGGACACGGGAACCGTGTCACCTGGGGGATGGCCCTCCGCACGTGAAGCGTCGTCTCGGGGCATACTTGACGCATGGGGGATGAGCGCACCGCCTCGGCCCCGGCCGGCGAGGCCGAGTTGCTGCTCCGCCGCTTCCTGGAGCGGGCCGCGCCCGCCACCGCCCGGGCCTACACCGCCGACCTGGCCGACCTGGCCCGCTTCCTCGACA
>DASRBU010000154.1:0-4279 GCA_035653475.1 Candidatus Dormiibacterota bacterium
CTTCTTTCGGACCTGGCACTTCGTGATCGTGCCCCTGATCGCCCCCATCCTGTTCATCGGCCTCATCTACGACATCACCTTCACCCTCAGCGACATCACGATCGTCGACGTGCTCACTCAGGGAGGCCCGAACAGCGCCACCGAGACCCTGCCCATGCTCGCCTACCAGACCGGCATCGCCGGGGGCAACCTCTCCGCCGGCGCCGCGGAGGCGCTGATCCTGTTCCCCTTGCTGCTGGCGGGGCTGATCCTGTTCCTGCGCATGCTCTTCAGGAGGGCGGCCGAAGAATGAGCACCATCCTGGCCGGGTCGGAGGTCGCTCGCCCCTCGCGGCGGCGGCTCAACGGGCGTCGGGTCCGCAACCGCGTCCTGCTCTATGCGGCCCTGGTCTTCTACCTGATCGCCGCCTGCTTCCCCGTCTACTACATGCTGATGTCGACCCTGAAGGCGGACTACGACCTGATCGACCCCTCGGTCAACCCTTTCTGGTTCAAGCGCCCGCTGGGCCTGGAGCACTTCCAGTACCTCTTCACCCGGACCAACTTCTCGGTCTGGGGGATCAACACGGTGGTGGTGGCGGCCTGCGTCCTGGGCATCACGCTGGCCATCTGCATCCCGGGTGGCTACGCGCTGGCCCGGCTGCGGGTGCCAGGCGGGCAGCACCTGGCGGTGGGCGTCTTCCTCACCTACCTGATCCCGCCCATCCTGCTCTTCATCCCCCTTAACCAGCTGGTGGCCAACCTCTTCAACCTGGAGAACTCGCGCTGGGCGCTGGTGCTCGTCTACCCCACCTTCACCATCCCCTTCTGCCTCTGGCTGATGATGGGCTTCTTCCGACGGGTGCCGAAGGAGATCGAGGAGGCGGCGCTGGTCGACGGCTGCAACCGCTGGCAGGCCGTGCGCCGGGTGGTGCTGCCGGTCAGCGTGCCCGGCATCATCACCGTGGGCATCTTCGCCTTCACCTTGGCCATGCAGGACTTCATCTACGCCCTGGTCATGGTCTCCTCCTCCGACCAGAAGGTGATCAACGTGGGGGTGCCGACCGAGCTGATCCGAGGGGACGTCTACTTCTGGGGTGAGCTGCTGGCGGCCGCGCTCCTCCCCGGGGTCATCATCGCCTTCATCTACAACTTCTTCCTCGACTACTTCGTCCAGGGCATCACCGGCGGCATCGGCAAATGAGCGCCGCCGGGCGCTCGACCGCTTCTTGCCCGGGCCGTCTCAGCGCCCGGGTCGGAGCAGCTCCTGGAAGCTGAGGGCGGTGAGCGGGAGCGGCACCCCCCGCTCGCCGGCGTCGCCGAGCAGCGTGCGCAGGTCCTTGTGGATGATGCCCAGCGAGCCCCCGCTCCCGCCCTCGCGCCACCAGCCCTCCACCGTCCGCCAGTTGGCCGCGACCCAGCTGCCCCCGGTGGAGCGCTCGATCACCGGGAGCACCTGCTCCGGAGCCAGACCGTAGTCGCTCACCATCCGCACCGCCTCGCCGCAGGCGACCATGTGCGCGGCGAGCATGAGCTGGTTGGCCAGCTTCACAGCCTGGCCGAGCCCGACCCTCTCCCCGATCACGAAGAGGTGGCTGCCCATGGCCTGGAACAGCGGCCGGCAGCGCTCGACCGCGGCCGGGTCCCCGGAGGCCATGATGGTCAGGGTGCCCGCCTCGGCCCCGGCCACACCGCCGCTGATGGGAGCGTCCACGGCGGTGAGCCCCCGGGCGGCGAGGTCGGACCCCAGCCGTTCCATGGTGGTGGGGTCGATGGTGCTCATGACCACCACGTCCAGCCCCGGCCGGCGCAGCCGGGACACCACCTCCTCGACCTGGGGTCGGGTGCGCACGATCACCAGCACGGCCCGGGTGGCCCGCTCCGCCACCTCCTCGACCGATCCCGCGCTGCCGTGGCCCCGCACGTCGTAGCCGGCCACCCGGTAGCCGGC
The DNA here is from genome assembly GCA_035653475.1 of Candidatus Dormiibacterota bacterium. Taxonomy (GTDB): domain Bacteria; phylum Chloroflexota; class Dormibacteria; order Dormibacterales; family Dormibacteraceae; genus CADDZO01. The sequence goes on from DASRBU010000154.1 coordinate 1,930, forward strand.
CCGCTCCAGGTTGGCCGCCATGGGGCCGCCCATGGCGCCCAGTCCGATCACGCCCACCACCTCGTCCATCGAGGGGTAGCCTAGCGCCGTGCGCGAGCTGATCGACACCCATTTCCACCTCTGGCGGGAGGAGCAGGTCCAGCGGCAGGGCATCCTGGCCGCCCCCTACCTCCGGCGCGACGTCTCCTGGGCCGACTTCACCGCCGCCTGGGACGGGCTGCCCGTGACCTCGTGCGTCAACGTCCAGGTCAACGACTTCACCGACGGCACCGTGGAGGCGAGGTGGGTGGCGGCGGCCTCCGATCCCCGCCACCTGGGCGGGATCGTGGCCTGGGCCCGGCTCGAGGACCCCGACGTGGAGGCGGAGCTGGCGCGGCTGCGCGAGATCCCCGCGGTCCGGGGGGTGCGCCGGACCTGCCAGTACGAGACCGACGCCGCCTTCTGTGCCCGGGCCGAGTACGTACGGGGCGTCCGTCTCCTGGGCCGGATGGGGCTGGTCTGCGACCTCTGCGTGCGCCTGGGCCAGATCGCGGCCGTGCCCGAGCTGGCCCGCGCCTGCCCGGAGACCACCGTCGTCCTCGAGCACCTGGGCAAGCCCGACCTCTCCCATCCCCCCGACGCCACCTGGCTGGCCGCGGTCGAGCAGCTGGGGCGGCTCCCGAACGTGGTGGCCAAGCTGTCGGTGACGGTCCACGGCCCCGAAGACCCGCCCCTGGAGGCGGATCGGGTCGCCCCCTACCTCGTCCACCTGCGCGCCTGCCTCGGGCCCTCCCGGCTGATGTTCGGCAGCAACTGGCCGGTCTCCACGGCCGTGATCGGGTACCGGCCCTGGGTGGAGATGGTGCAGGAGCTGGTGGGCGACGAGGAGGAGATCTGGGCCGGGACCGCGCGCCGGGTCTACGGTCTGGGCTGATCGGCCCTGCCGCCGGACCCGGGGTCGTCGCGGACCGCCCGCGCCCGGGACGGCCTCACCGGTGCCGTGGGCCGGTTGAGAATGTGCCCATGAGGATCAGCGGCGTCCGGGTGTTCCCGGTGGAGACCCCGTTTCCGCACCGGGGCGGGCGGTGGTGGACCTTCGTGCGGCTCGACACCCGGGAGGGCGTCTCGGGGTACGGAGAGCTGTACACCAACGCCATCCCCTTCTCCTGGCGCGTGCTCACAGCCATGATCGAGGACCTGGTCCAGGGCCACCTCCTGGACCACGACCCGTACGCGATCGGGGCGCTCTTCCAGAAGATCTACGACCTGGAGTACAGCCACCACCCCGACCTCACCAAGCTGGCCATCGTCAGCGGCCTGGAGATGGCCTGCTGGGACATCGTAGGCAAGGACCTCGGGCGTCCGGTGCACCGGCTGATGGGCGGGGCGGTGCGCGAGCGGGTGCGGACCTACACCTACCTCTACCCCGAGCCGGAGCGCCGGATGTCGCACCGCGAGCTGTGGCTCCAGCCGGCCGAGGCCGCGCGCCGGGCCACACACTACGCCGAGCTGGGCTTCACCGGCGTCAAGCTCGATCCCTTCGGCACCGTGCCCACGCCGGACCAGGCCCGGGGCCAGCTGGTCCCGATTCAGTACTCCCTGGAGGCCCTGGACCGGGCGGAGGAGACGATCCGGCTGATCCGGGAGGCGGTAGGGGGCCGGTGCGACATCCTGGTCGGGACCCACGGGCAGATGACCCCGGCGGGCGCGATCCGGGTGGCCCGGCGGCTGGAGCCCTACGACCCGCTCTGGCTAGAGGAGCCGGTCCCGCCCGAGGACCCGGCAGCGATGGCGCTGGTGGCCCGGGCCACCACCATCCCCATCACCACCGGGGAGCGGCTGGCGACCGGGTACGAGTTCGCCGAGCTGCTCCGCCACCGCGCCGCCGCCGTCTTCAACCTGGACGTGGGGCAGGTGGGGGGCATCCTGGAGGCGCGCAAGATCGCGGGCATGGCCGAGGCGTACCACGTCCAGGTCTCCCCGCACGTCTGGGGAGGGCCGCTGATCGCCGCCGCCTCGATCCAGCTCGCGCTCGCTTGCCCCAACTTCCTGATCATGGAGAGCGTGGAGCGGTTCGACGGCCTGCACGCCGAGCTGGTCCAGCCGCCGATCGAGTGGCGCGACGGCGACCTGATCCCCTCCGACCGGCCTGGCCTGGGCCACGACCTGGACGAGCGCGTGGCCGTCCGCCACGCGCCCCGGTGAGCGGCATGGACTGGACGCGGCGTCCGCTGGTGGCGTACGACGTCAGCACCGAGACGGCGGCCGGGCGTAGGCGGCTGCGGAAGGTGGCGCAGGTCTGCTGCGCCTACGGGGTACGGGTGCAGAAGTCCGTCTTCGAGTGCACCCTCACCGAGGGCCAGGTCCTCTA
>DASRBU010000155.1:0-4933 GCA_035653475.1 Candidatus Dormiibacterota bacterium
GCCCCGGTCACGCCCGCGGAGGTGGCCCAGGACCAGGCCACCATCAGCAACCTCCGGCTCTGGGACAACGCGCAGATCCAGGAGACCTACCAGCAGCTCCAGTCGCTGCGCACCTACTACACCTTTCAGCACATCGACGTCGACCGCTACACCATCAACGGGCAGACCGTGCAGCTGGCCATCAGCGCCCGGGAGCTGGACCAGAACCGGCTACCCCCGCAGGCCCAGAACTGGTACAACGAGAAGCTGGTCTACACCCACGGGTACGGCGTGGCCGCCAGCCCGGTCAGCACGGTGGTGGGCGAGGGCCTGCCCGATTACGTGGTCGGTGACATCCCCCCCACCGGGCCGCTCGAGGTCACCCGCCCCCAGATCTACTTCGGAGAGCTGACCGGCAACTACGTGCTGGTCGACACCCGCCAGCAGGACTTCGACTATCCCCGGGGCAGCGCCAACGTGTTCGGCACCTACCAGGGCAGCCAGGGCGTGCGCCTGGACGGGGCCAGCCGGCTGCTCTGGGCGCTGCGCACCGGCGACTTCAACCTACTGGTGTCGGACAAGCTCACGGATCGGTCCCAGATCCTCTTCCGCCGTGACATCCAGGATCGGGTCGGCGCCATCGCGCCCTACCTGCAGATCGACGACAACCCCTACATCGTGGTCGTGGGGGGACGGCTGTACTGGATCCAGGACGCCTACACCGGCGCCACCACCTACCCGTACTCCCAGGCCTTCGAGGACATCGACGGGCAGAACTACCTGCGCAACTCGGTCAAAATCGTGGTCGACGCCTACACCGGCGCCGTGCGCTTCTACGTGGCCGACCCCACCGATCCCATCATCCGGGCCTACGAGGCCACCTTCCCCGGGCTCTACCGGCCGCTGAGCCAGATGCCCGCCGCCCTCCAGGCCCACCTCCGGGTCCCGCCCACCTTCTTCTCCGTCCAGGCCGAGGTCTACGCCACCTACCACATGTCCGACCCGGCCACCTTCTACAACCGCGAGGACGTGTGGGCGATGCCCCTCCAGCCCTACTACGTGGAGATGCGCCTGCCCGGCGCCTCCCGGGCCGAGTACCTGGAGATCATCCCCTACGCGCCATTGAACAAGCAGAACCTGGTCAGCTGGCTGGCGGTGCGCAACGACCCGCCCCACTACGGCGAGATGATCTCCTACGTCCTGCCCAAGGACCGCGTGATCCTGGGACCGGACCAGATCCGCAGCCGCATCCAGCAGACCCCCGACATCTCGCGCGATCGAACCCTGCTCAACTCCCAGGGCTCGTCGGTCATCCAGGGCAACCTGCTCGTGGTCCCCATTGGCGACTCCTTCCTGTACTTCGAGCCCTGGTACCTCAAGTCCACCACCAACCCCAACCAGAGCCTGCCGGAGCTGAAGAAGGTGATCCTCACCGACGCCTCCACCACCGGCATCGTCGCCTACCAGAACACGCTTCCCGACGCGCTCGCGCAGCTGGTCGGACAGCCGGTCGCCGGTCAGCCCACCCCCTCCGGCCCGGCCCCGTCCCCGATCCGGACCCTCCCCTCCGGGGTGGCGAGCCTGGTGGCCCAGGCCCTGCAGCACTACGACGCGGCCCAGAGCGACCTGCGTCAGGGGGACCTGGCCGGCTACGCGCAGGAGATGGCCCAGGTGTCCCAGCTCCTCCAGCAGATCGCCCAGGCGACCGGGACGCCGGTGCCGTCGCCCTCCCCCTCCCCCGGCGGCTGATCGCCCGGCCCGATCTCGGCGCCGTCCCATGGCCCCAGCTGTTGGGCTCGGGCGCGAGACCGATACAATACCTGCCGGGTGAGTTCTCTCCTCACGGCGCCGGCGCGGGCACCGCGCTGGCGGCGCCCGATCAAGCAGCGCTCCCGGGTCGAACGGCGCTCGGGACCACCCCACACCCGCGTCAGCTTCTCCCACCCCTCCGAGCTGGAGTTCGCCCGCTTCCTGGACTTCTACCGCATCCGCTGGGCCTACGAGCCGGTGGCCTTCCCGCTGGGCTGGGAGGACGGTCGGGTCACGGAGATGTTCACGCCCGACTTCTACCTCCCCGAGCACGACCTCTACGTCGAGCTCACGACCATGAAGCAGAGCCTGGTCACCCCCAAGCACCGGAAGCTGCGCCGGCTCCGCGAGCTGTACCCGGAGGTGAAGATCAGGCTGCTCCATCGGAGGGACTACGAGCAGCTCCTGGCCCAGGCCGGCTACGCCCATGCCGACCTCGACCACCTGCGCGCCAGCCAGGTCGAACGCATCCTGGTTTCCCCGCTGGAGCTGGAGGCGCGGGTGCGGTCGCTCGCCCGTCGCATCTCCCGCGACTACGCGGGACGCTCCCTGATCCTGGTGGGGATGTTGAAGGGGGTCACCTTCTTCCTGGCCGACCTGGCCCGGCAGCTCACGGTGCCACTGGCCATCGACTACCTGGGCGTCAGCCGCTACGCGCGGGACCACCCCTCCGGCGCCCGCCGGGTCGCCGTCCAGCGCGACCTCGACCACCCCATCCGGGGCCGGGACGTCCTCCTGGTCGAGGACGTGGTCAACACCGGGCTCACGCTCGACTACGTCCTGGGCGTGCTCCGCGACCGCGGGCCGGCCTCGCTGGAGGTGGTCACCCTGCTCGATCGGCCCTCGCGACGGATCGCCGAGGTGCGGCCCCGGTACGTGGGCTTCCAGGTCCCGAACGACTACGTGGTGGGCTACGGCCTCGACTACCGGGAGCGGTACCGCAACCTCCCCTTCATCTGCGCGCTCCACCCCTCCGTGTACGCCCAGGACGCCGGGGGCGAGGAGGGGACGCCCGAGGGTCGGCGCCTGGTGGCCCTCGGCGACCGCTGAGGGGAAGGAGCCGGCCGGGACGCGCCCATCGTCTCGGCTGACGGTATCCTCGGGGGACGGGGCGATCGTCCGAGGCACGGCCATGGTTGAGGAGACAGGTTCATGCGCGAAGCGGTGATCGTGGAGGGGGTGCGGACGCCCTTCGGCAAGCGCAACGGCAAGCTCAAGGGCTTCCACCCGGTGGTCCTGGGAGCCATGGTGCTGAAGGAGCTGATCCGGCGCGCGGGCATCGAGCCGGGCCAGGTCGACGACGTGGTCTTCGGCTGCGTGGGGCAGGTGGGCGAGCAGAGCGCCAACGTCGCCCGCAACAGCTGGCTGGCGGCGGGGTTCCCGGTCGAGGTGCCCGCCACCACCGTGGACCGGCAGTGCGGGTCGGGCCAGCAGGCGATCCACTTCGCGGCCAACCTGATCCAGAGCGGGGTGGCGGAGGTGGCCATCGCCGGCGGGGTGGAGTCCATGTCCCGGGTTCCCATGGGCTCCAACATGACGGCCGGCCCGGGCACGCCCTTCCCGCCCGAGCTGCTGGAGCTGTACGACCTCGTCCCGCAGGGCATCTCGGCGGAGCTGGTGGCCCGCAAGTACGGCATCGGCCGCCGGGAGATGGACGAGTTCGGGGTTCGGAGCCACCAGCGCGCCGCCGAGGCGACCCGCCGGGGCTACCTGGCGCCCATGATCATGCCCCTGGAGGTGCCGGTCGACGGAGGGGTGGGCCAGGAGGAGGCGGCGCCCGGCCCCGCCCGCACCGAGACCATGACCGCCGACGAGGGCATCCGGTACGACACCTCCTACGAGGCGGTGAGCCAGCTCCCGCCCGCCTTCAACCCCGACCACTCGATCACGGCCGGGAACTCGAGCCAGATCACCGACGGCGCTGCCGCCGTCCTGCTGATGAGCGCGGAGAAGGCGCGCGAGCTGGGGCTGCGTCCTCGGGCCAGGATCCGTGCCCAGAAGGTGGTCGGCTGCGATCCCGTGCTCATGCTGGAGGGGCCGATCCCGGCCACCGCCGCGGTGCTGAAGCAGGCCGGCCTGGAGCTGCGCGACATCGACCTCTTCGAGATCAACGAGGCCTTCGCCTCGGTGGTGCTGGCCTGGGCGAAGACGACCGGGGCTGACCTGGAGAGGACCAACGTCAACGGCGGGGCCATCGCCATCGGGCATCCGCTGGGGGCCTCCGGCGCCCGGCTCATGTGCCACCTGCTCTACGAGCTGGAGCGTCGTGACCTCCGCTACGGGCTGGAGTCCATGTGCTGTGGGGGCGGTCTGGGCACCGCCACCATCATCGATCGGGAGGTCTGAGCCGGAGGCAGGGAGCGAGGCGCGGGGCCGGGATGGAAGCGCCGGGCCGAGTCCAACCGGACCCCGAGGCGGGGGTGCCGTGGCGCGACCGCCGGCGCCGTCTGAGCGAGCGCCTGAGTCGACAGCTGGGCGTGGACCCGGCCCGGCTGACGGCGCTGGACCCAGAGCTGCTGGACCGCATCCTCCACCGCTTCGAGGAGCTGGAGGCGGCCGCCGCCGTGGACGAGCTGACCGGGGCGCTGCGCCGGCGGGCTGGGCTGGCCGCGCTGCAACGGGAGGTCGACCGCGCCCGCCGCTTCGACGACCGCAAGCTGGTGGTGGCCTTCCTCGACCTGGACGCCCTCAAGGCCGTGAACGACCGAGACGGCCACGCCGCCGGCGACGCCCTGCTCCGGGAGCTGGCCGCCGCCCTGAGGCGGCGCCTCCGGGCCTACGATCTCGTCATCCGCTGGGGAGGCGACGAGTTCGTGTGCAGCCTCCCCCAGGCGGGGTTGGAGGCGGCCCGGCGCGCCCTCGACGAGGTCCGGGCTGGCTACGCGAGCCGGACCGGCTGCACCTTCAGCGTGGGGCTCGCCGAGCTGGGCGCCGAGACCGACGCCCTGGAGCTGGTGGCCCGGGCGGACGCGGACCTCTACCGGCGACGCGCCCGCTCCCCGGCCTCGGCGACGGCCGAGCGCCGCCGGACCGGCCGGGAGAGGTAGGGGAGGTAGGGACCGTCGAGGCAGAACCGCCAGGGCAACGAGGCCCACTCGCCGGCGTACTCGACCCCGATCCGCGGGGTGCGCACGATCAGCTCCGG
>DASRBU010000156.1:0-13665 GCA_035653475.1 Candidatus Dormiibacterota bacterium
CCCCTGGGCCGGACGGATCGGGGCTGCGTCTTCCACCTCGACCCGGTCGCCCGCCCCGAGCCGGTGCCGGCATGACCACCGATCCGAGGCCCGGCGTCGACGGGTCGCGGCCGCCGGCGCCCGGAGCGCTGGAGCCGGACCTCCAGCGAGCGGCGCCGAGGCGCATCTCGGCGGAGCGGTGGCGGCGGTTCGAGGGCTACGTGGCCGAGATCTTCGAGGCGCTGGGCATGGACCCGGGCACGCCGGGGACGGCGGGCACCCCCTCCCGCTTCCTGCGGGCGCTGCTGGAGGCGACCGACGGCTATGAGGGCGACCCCCGGCTGGTGACCGCCTTCCCCACCGAGTGCCGGGGCGGCCCCGACTGCCGGATCAGCCAGGTGGTGGAGGGTCCGATTCCCTTCCAGGCACTCTGCGAGCACCACGCCTTCCCCTTCTTCGGGCGGGCGTGGGTCGGCTACATCGCCCACGAGCGCATCCTGGGCATCTCCAAGCTGACCCGCCTGGTGCGACTGTTCGCCCGGCGCTTCACCCTCCAGGAGCGGCTGGGTCAGCAGATCGCCGACGCCCTGGAGGGCATCCTGGAGGCGCACGGCATCGCCGTGTACCTGGACGGCGTGCACCTGTGCGTGCGCGCCCGCGGCGTCCGGGAGACCGAGTCGCGGACCCGGACCACGTTCTGGCGGGGGGCGTACGAGCGGGACCCGGCCCTGCGGGCGGAGTTCCTGGGCATGTGCGGGACCTGAGGCGGGGATGCGCCTCCGGAGGTCCGGCCTCCCGGCTCGCGTTCCCCTCGCCTCGGGCGAGGCGGCGCCAGGCGCCCGGATGAAGCCGGACGTGCCCCCGGGGCGAGGAGCCAGCATACCGTGCAGAGGAGTGATGACACCATGAGCGATGGACGCGCCGGCTTCCGGCTCGGGATCTACCTCTTCAAGGACGCCGAGATCGTGGACTTCGCCGCCCCCTACGGTGTGTTCTCGGTGGCCCGGCGCTTCGACCCCTCCCTGGAGGTGTTCTTCGTCGCCGAGGCGCTGCGCCCGATCCAGGCCCAGGCCGGTTTCACCGTGCTCCCCAACTTCGGCTTCGCCGACCGCCCGGCCATGGACGCCTTCCTCATCCCGGGGGGAGCCGGGACCCGGACCGAGACCTACAACCGTCACCTGCACGAGTACGTTCGCTCGTTGCCGCCGGAGACGCTGCTGGTGAGCGTCTGCACCGGCTCCTGGATCTACGCGCGGATGGGCCTGCTGGACGGGGTGGCGGCCACCAGCCGTAAGGAGCCCGACCGGCAGGAGATGACGCCTCCCGGCATGGTGCCGATCGATCGCCTGGCCGCGTTGGCCCCGGCCTGCAGGGTGAGCCGGGCCCGGGTGGTCGACGCCGGGAGGATCCTGACCGCGGGCGGCATCAGCGCCGGGATGGAGATGGGCTTCCACCTGCTGCGGCGGGCCGGGTACGACGAGGGCTTCGTGCGCGAGGTGGCCCGGGTGATGGAATACGAGCGCGCCTACGACCTCTACCGGGGCGACCTGGAGCGGGCCGGGTCCGAGCCGTCGGTGGCGGCGGTGGACGAGGGCCGCTGAGGGAGCCGGAGGGTCCCGGCCTCCGGCGACCCCGCCGGTGATCCCGCGGCCGGGGCCGGGCGGAGGGACCGCCCCCGCTCGGCGGGGCAGTGGTCCCCGTGCCCGGGTCGTGCCGGCCGCCGACCTCAGCCCCCGGGGCTCGGGCCGCGCTCGGTGCCGGCCTCGACGCGGGCCAGGCGGTAGGCCGCGAAGGAGCCCGCCCAGGTGAGGGCGAAGACGACGACGATGACCAGGCCCAGGGCCTCGAAGTCGAGGCCGGCGACCAGGGTCCACAGGCGTCCCTGGAGGCCGAGCACGTGGGCCAGGATCTGGATCGCCTCCACGACCCCGACGAAGACGGCGACGAAGACCGAGAGGGTGGTGACGGTCAGGTTGTAGAGGAGCCTGCGGATCGGGTTCGAGAAGGCCCAGGCGTAGGCCTTGGCCATGAAGGCCCCGTCGGTGGTGTCCACGAGCGACATGCCGGCGGCGAAGACGATCGGGAGCGCGAGCACGGCGGTGAAGGAAAGCCCCCTGGCCGCGGCCCCGGCCGAGATGCCGAGCAGGCCCATCTCGGTGGCGGTGTCGAAGCCGAGCCCGAAGAGGAAGCCGATGGGGAGCAGCTTCCAGCTGGCGTCCACGAGCCGGAACAACCGCCCGAAGAGCCAGGTCAGCACGCCGGCCGGCGGCAGCGCCGCCGGCGGCTCCGGCTGCGGATCGGTGCCGACCCGAAGCCTGCGCAGGGCCCTGGCGGTGTCGACCAGGACGGTCAGGTTGAGCAGGCCGATCGAGATCAGGAAGAGCGAGGAGACGGCGGTGCCGACCAGGCCGCCCAGGTCGTGGAGCTGGCCTCCACCGCCGACCAGGTCCTGGACCACGGTCCGCACCGCCAGCGCCAGCAGCAGCGCGATGAGCAACACCACCAGCGAGTGGCCGATGGAGAAGAAGAAGCCGACGCCGAGCGGCCGCCGGCGCTCCTGCAGCAGCTTGCGGGTGGCGTTGTCGATGGCCGCGATGTGGTCGGCGTCGAAGGCGTGTCGGAGGCCGAAGGTGTAGGCGATGAAGCCCAGGCCGGCGAACGCCGGCCGATCCGCGCCGTAGGTCAGCAGCAGGCCCCACCCGACCAGGTGAAGGAGCACGATGACGCCGTAGAAGGCGCCCAGGCGCCGTCGCTCGTCGCGGTCGAAGGAGCGTGCGACGGATCGCAGCCAGGTGACCATCAGCTCCGTCCCCGGCCGTGCGAGGCGGTGGGTTCCCCGCCCGTTCCGACCCGGCCCGAGACGCCCGGCCGGAGCGGCCATGCCGTCCAGCGGGGATGCCCGTCGGCCGAGGCCGACCGGCCGCCCGGTCGGACGGTCCCCCGGCACTGGCCCGGGCGCTGCGTGTCCGTGGTCGTGGTCGCGTCCGTCCCCAAGACGATCCCTCCTGGTTGCCTCCAGCTCGCGCTCGAGGTGTGCTCCTCACCCGACCGGTCGCCCGGCGCGTGGCGAGCGCGCCGCTCGGATGGCGGTCGAGATGCCGCGGAGCGGCGGCCGCCGAGGCCAGTGCCGATGCCGCGCGTCGGCGCCGACGGACCCCTCGCCGCGTCGGATCAACGGGGAGGGGCGGGGCCGGCGGGTGGGTCGGCGGCCGGCCCCGCCCCGGAGGGGAGCGGTCGCCGTCGCCGACGGCCACGAGCCCGGACCGTTGACGTGCACCTGTGCATGGGAACCTCCTCGGGATGACGCGTCCCGAATGCCGGTCGTCGGCGACGGCGAGTCTCCTGGCTCCCGGATCGTCGCCGTCATCCCGCCTTCCCACCTGCCGGCAGTGGCCCCTGGGAGCGGCTCCCCGGTGACAGTGGCGCGACCGCGCCGGATTCTCACCGGCTTCCTCGCCCGTCGCGCGGGTCGGAGCCAGGGTAGCCGTTCGCGGGCCGGCGGTCAATCGGGAACGCCCCGACGGCCCGGAGGCGACGCTGCGCCCGGGCGGCGGGGTGACGGCCGCGGGCTGGAGGTCGGCGGCGTGGGCGATCGGAGCGGCGGGGCGCGACGGTGTCGCCACCGGGGTGCGCCGGCCCGACCTTCGGCCGCTGTCCCTCCCGATCGCCGACGCGGAGCTGCAGCTCCCCTCGAAGGTCTCGGTCGGGGGCCACAGGCCGATGCCCTCGAAGTCGAAGGAGCCGAAGACCCGGCGCAGGAACTCGCCCTCCACGCCGGTGGCCGGCGTCGCCCTCCTCAGCTCGTGGAGCCGTTGTGGGGCCTCCCCGATCGACTCCGCCGTCGCCCGGCCGGCGATGATCCGGGCTCCGGCCACGAGCCGGTTCCGGAAGCGACGGCCGCCGTTGGCGTGCGGGCGCACGGCGGTGGCGGTACGGGGGGCGTCACCTGCTCGGGTGGGCGCCGCACCTTCGGGTGGGACGGGGGCCGAACGGGGTGTCGACGACTGGCGCCTCGTTCCCTCGATCACGCGGCCGGAGCCGTTTCCCCGCCGGTCGTCGCGCCGCCGGTCGCCGCGCCGGAGTTGGGCGCCGGCGTCCTCCGGGTCATCGAGCCGTGGGCGGCGGCAGGCGCCGTCCACGATCGGGCCGGCGTGGCCGGGCCGGGCCGTCCGCACACGCCTGGGGGTGGCCTCGACCCCCGAGCAAGCGGGGCGAGGGGTGCCGACCGCTGGCAAATCGGCACGGACAGATGGCGACGAATGTGCAGTTGAGTCTCAGTGAGATGTGCTCACTTGTCGCCGACCGTCACCCAGTATGTGCACGACGTGTCGTATGTGATTCGATCCTCCTTGGCTCTCCCTCTTCAGCGACATTGCTGCAACACAAAGCCCCTGCCTGATCGTGGATACTGATGGGGAACTCCTACCTTGTCCATCGGTCGAGGACGCTGCTTGGACGCTCCAACCATGAACTTCAACGACGTGGCCCATCCTCCGGTGTCGACGGTGTCGCGAGGCTCGGCCGGACGTGTCCTCGCGCCGGCCGGGCTCGGCCGGCAGCCGGGCGACCGGTGGCCGATGGCCGCCGGCCCATCCCAAGCCACCGAGGCGCGCGGGCCCGGCGGTGAGGGGGACGATGCCGGCCTCCTCCTGGGTGGCGGGTGGTCGGGGAGGGTCCGGAGACGGGCCGACGGGGCCGGCGTCGGAGACCGGCGAGCACGGTTCGCGGCCGGGGGAGGGCAGGGGGCGGAGGCTGTCGTCCATCCCCCTCTGCGATCCGGCCACCCCGAGCGCGCGGGGTAGCGCCGGTCGCCATGGATCGGGCCGTACGCCGCGCGCTCGAAGAGCGCGCCAAGCAACTCCGCCTCCGCGGCCAGCTCGAGGGCTGGTCGCGGGACCGGGTGGTGGACGAGATCCTGGCCCGGGTGCCGGGAGTCTCCCCGCTGGAGGCCCACCGCTTCGCCGCTGGCTGGACCCGCCAGCAGCTGTCCCGGGCGCTCGACGCCCTGTACGAGGCAGACGGGCTCATGCCGCCTCAGGTGAGCGTCAGCGAGATCTGCCGCTGGGAGCACGGTCGCCACCAGCCCAACGCCGAGCGCCAGCAGTACCTGACCCGCCTGTACCGCACCCGCCCCGACCGGCTGGGCTTCGGGCGCGACTACAGCCCGCGCGAGCCAGAGGCGGTCGGCCCCGGCCTTCCCCAGGGCGCCGACCGGGACGGCGGGGGCAGCCCGTCTCCGCTCCCGGCCTCGGAGCGGCCGGTGGGGATCTCGGCGGGCGCGGGGGACCGCATCGTCTCCGTGCGCTGGGTGCCCGGCGAGCGAGGGGGAGCCGACCTGGTGGTGGAGGTCGAGGACGGCGATCGCGATGGCCGGGCGGTGCTCAGGCTGGCCGGGTGGTGCGCCCCGGGGGCGGGAGCTTCGCCTCCCATCCCCGACCCCGAGCGTCTCCAGGACCGGCCGCCCTGAGCGGGGGCGCCGGTGGCAGGGCCAGGCCAGGAGCAGGCCGATCGGGCGGCCGCCCGGCTCGGGCGACCGCCAGTGGCCGCCGCGGACCCCCGCACTCCGGGATGCCGGGACGGCCGGAGCGCGACCCCACCTGGTGGCGACCGGCTGGTCCCGTGGACCTGGCCGCCGGTGGAGGACGGCTCGCCCGCCGGGGTCGGAGACGGTCGTCCACCCCGTCCGCCCCGGGTGGGCGGCCGGGTGCGGCCCCGAAACGCCACCTGCGTCGGACGCGGCGCCCGGCAGCCAGGCGGCTGCCGCCCTTGCCGGCCTCCACCGGGTGTCTCCGCCGGGGTCCGGCCGCGGCCACGGGAGGGGGATCGGCGGCCGGCGATCGAGCATCTCCGGCATCTCCGCCGCGGGCTCCGAGCCACCGCGACCGGAGGCGCCCCGGTCGCCGATCCCATCCGCGGTGGGGAGCCGAGGCGTGGTCGGCTTCCCCGCGGCCTTGGGGCGCCGTCGCCGCTGGGAGCGGGCCGCCTGCTCGGGGCGCTTGCCGGGGAGGACGGGGTTCGGTATCCTCGGTCCCGCGCGGGCGGCCGCCCCGGGACGGGAGGGTCGGCGGCGCCCGCGTCCGGTGGCGTGAGCCCCCGTCCGCTGGCTGGGCGTCGGGGAGCGCGATAATGCCTCCGCCATGGAGCTGAAGCGCCAGGTCATGACCGCCGAGATCCTGCATCCCCTGCACGAGTTCCGGCCCACGCCGGTGCCGGTCGAGGTTCGCTGGGATCCGCTGCTGGGGTACACCGCGCGCATCGTCGCCGGTGCGAACTTCCTCCCTCGTTCGGACTTCGACCTCGAGTCCCTGGCCGAGCAGACCCGAGAGGGGTGCTTCTTCTGCACGCCCCGGGTGGAGTCGGCGACGCCCAGGTTCCCCTCCGCCATCGTCCCCGAGGGGCGCATCCGGCGGGGCGAGGCGTTGCTCTTCCCCAACATCCAGGCCTACGCGCTCTACAGCTCGGTGTCGGTCTACTCCCCGGCGCGGCACTACCTGCCCCTGGCGGACATCACCGCCCCGCTCGTGCGCGACAACCTGGGCGTCCAGGTGGAGTTCGTGAAGGCGGCGACGAGGCGCGATCCGGAGGCGCCCTGGGTCTCGATCAACGCCAACCACATGCTGCCCTCGGGCAGCTCGCTCTTTCACCCGCACCTCCAGGCGGCCGTGGATCGCCACCCGACCACCGTGCAGGAGCTGCTGGCCCGGGTCCCCGGCGAGCGCTTCCGGGACTACCTGGAGACCGAGCGGCGGCTGGGCGAGCGCTACCTGGGCCGTGTCGGTTGCGCCGAGTGGCTGGCCGGCTTCGCGCCCTTCGGGTTCAACGAGCTCCGTGCTCTGGTGCCCGGGGTGGCCTCGCCGGCGGAGCTGAGCGAGGACCAGGTCGCCGACCTGGCCGAGGGAATCGCGCGCGCCCTCGCCGTGTACGCCGAGCTCGGCTTCCAGAGCTTCAACCTGGCCCTCTACGGCGCCCCGCCGGGGACCGACGGCTACGTCATGAGCCTCCGCCTGGTCTGCCGTTCCAACCTGCAGCCGCTCTACCGCTCGGACGTCGCCTACTTCGAGCGGATGCACTGGCAGGCGATGGTGGACACCACGCCCGAGGAGCTGGCCGAGCGGGCCCGGCCCCGATTCCAGTAGCTCCGCCGGCGTCCCGCCGACCTCAGCACCCGGTCCGCATCCCCGCCGCCCCCGAATCCGGCCCTGGGGGCGGCATCATGAGGACGTGGCCGTCCATGGCCCGGGCAGGGCGGCCCTGCCCGGGCGGCATCGAGGAGAAAGGGGTGCGAGGATGGGGCGGAGCTTCTGGTCCTTCGCTGTGGCCGAGCCATCGCGGCTGGCGCTGATCGACGACTCGGGGCGTCGGTTCACCAGGGCCGAGCTGCTGAGCCGCTCCCGGCGGTTGGTGCACGGGCTCCGCGCCCGGGGTCTGGGGCCGGGCGACGCCGTGGCCGCGGTGCTGCCCAACTCGGTGGAGGCGATCGAGCTCTACCTGGCCACGGCCGCGGCCGGGTGGTACCTGGTCCCGATCAACTTCCACTCCGTCGGCCCCGAGATCGCCTACGTCCTGGCCGACTCCGAGGCCCGGGCGCTGGTGGCCCACGAGCGCTTCGCCGGAGCCTGCCGGGACGCGGTCGCGGAGCTGGGCTGGACTCCGGACCGGTGCTTCGCGGTGGGGAGCATCCCCGGCTTCACCCCCTACCCGGAGCTGAGCCGCGGCCAGCCGGACTCGGCCCCGCCGGGGGCCACGGCGGGACGGGTCATGCACTACACCTCGGGCACCACCGGTCGGCCCAAGGGGGTGCGCCGGCCCCTGCCCGGGGTGGCGCCCGAGGAGTTCGAGTGGAGCCAGCTGGTGGAGACCTACCGGCTCGACCCCCGGCTCGACCACGTCCACCTCTGCTGCACGCCCTGGTACCACACCGCCCCCCTGGTCTTCCTCGCCGGCTCCCTGCACGCCGGCCACGCCATCGTGCTCATGGACGGGTTCTCGGCCGAGCGGGTGCTGGAGCTGATCGAGCGTCACCGGGTCACCCACACCCTGATGGTCCCGACCCAGTTCGTCCGGCTCCTGGCGTTGCCCGAGGAGACCCGCCGTCGGTACGACCTCTCCTCCCTCACCCGGGCCGTCCACGGGGCGGCCCCCTGCCCTCCCGAGGTGAAGCGGAGGATGATCGAGTGGTGGGGGCCGGTGGTCACCGAGTACTACGCCTCCACCGAGGCCTCCGGCACCGTCGCCTTCGCCGAGGAGTGGCTCAGCAAGCCGGGGACGGTGGGCCGGCCCTTCCCGGGGGCCGAGGTCGTGATCATGGACGACGACGGCAACCGTCTGCCCCCCGGGGAGGTGGGCCTGGTCTACTTCCGCGTGCCCGAGGAGGGCTTCGAGTACTTCAAGGACCCCGAGAAGACCGCCGCCGCCCGTCGCGGCGCGTACCTCACGGTCGGGGACATCGGCTACCTCGACCGGGACGGCTATCTGTTCCTCTGCGACCGCCGCGCGGACGTGATCATCTCGGGCGGGGTCAACATCTATCCCGCCGAGGTGGAGGCGGTCCTGCTCACTCATCCCGCGGTGCGGGACGCCGCGGTCATCGGGGTCCCCAACCCGGAGTGGGGGGAGGAGGTGAAGGCGGTGATCGAGCCCGCCGAGGGCGTCACCCCCGGCGACGGGCTGGCAGCCGAGATCCTCGAACACTGCCGGGGCCAGCTCGCCCGCTACAAGATCCCGCGCTCGGTCGACTTCGTCACCGCCATGCCCCGCGACCCCAGCGGCAAGCTCTATCGGCGCAAGCTGCGCGACCGTTACTGGGCGGGGCGGGAGCGGCTCATCTGACCCAGCCCTCCCCGCGCCGGCGCCGGGGACGGTCCGGCGGCCGCCCGGCCCTGCCCGGGGCGCCGGCGTCCGTACCCCCGAGCAGGGCGAGCGTGTCGGCCCTGAGGCCCAGGCGCAGGGTCTCCAGGCCGAGGACCTCGGAGGGCGCCACGTTCCCCAGGTTGACCTCGGGCCCGAAACGGCGGATGAACCAGGCCTGCTGCTCCTTGCGTGGCGCCTCGAACACCGCCGGCTCCAGGCCCAGGGTCGAGGCCACGGCCTCGGCGACCTCCTCGCGCACGCTGCCGTCCTCGCGGTACAGCCCGACGTTGCCCTGCTCCCGCCCCTCGAGCACGACCCAGCGGGCTCCCGCCTCCAGATCTGCCCGCGCCTCCCCGGCCAGTTCGGCCGGGGCGCAGGCGGCGCGGGGGTCCTTCGAGCCCACCTCGGAGAGCACGACGAAGCGGGTGCAGGCCCGGGCGATCAGCTTGCGCTTCTCCGCCGCGGTCATGGCCGTGGCGCCGTTGGAGATCTCGACCGCCGGGAAGCCCGTCTCCTCCGCCCAGGCCAGGAACTCCTCGGTCCGGCCGCGAAGCCAGGCGACCTCGGCCAGGGTGCCGCCCGGGCAGGCGAGCACCCGGTGACGGGCCAGGACCGCCAGCTTGCCGGCCAGGTCGGGGTCCAGGTAGGCGATGCCCCAGCCGAACTTCCAGATGTCGACGAAGCGGGCCAGGGAGGCCACCAGGGGCTCGAAGCTGGCCAGGGGAAGACCCTTGTCCAGCACGTGGGTCAGGCCCGTCCGGCGGGGCTTGGGGCCGCGCGGGGGCAGGCCGAGGAACCCCACCCCGTCCGCTGCCCCGGGGCCGGCCGGCCTCACGGCCAGGCCTCCGGCTCGGCGGCCCGGGCCCGTCGGGCCCGGGCCACGACCTCGTCCACCATCTCGGCGGCGGCCCCGGTGTCGATCCCGCTCGCCAGCTCGGCCAGCGTCGGGGCGTCGAGGTGGGCGGCGAGGCCGGCCTCGCGCAGCGCCTCGTCCAGCCGGAGCCCCTGCTGGCGGCCCCGGCCCAGCGCCTCCTGGAGCAGCTCCTGCGCCCGGTGCTTGCCCAGGCGCGGGGCCAGGGCGGCGAGCACGCGCTCGGAGGAGGGATAGCCCCGCTCGCGGGCCAGGTTCTCCCGCATCCGCGCCTCGTCCACCTCCAACCCCGCCAGCACGGTGGCGGCGTGGTCCAGGGCCGCCCCGGCGTAGAGGCAGGCGTCGGGGAAGGCCGCCCACTCCGCCTTCCAGCCGGCGCCGTCGCGCTCGTGCTCCTGCACCATCCCCTCCAGCACCACCGTGGCCTGGGAGCGTACCAACCGGCTCAGCGTGACCAGGTGCTCCGAGATCTCCGGGTTCCGCTTGTGGGGCATGGTGATGCTGCCCACCGCCTCCGGGCGGGAGGGCTCGCGCAGCTCCCCGACCTCCGCTCGTTGCAGCTCGTAGACCTCGCGGCCGATGCGAGCCAGCGTGGCCGTGACCATGGCCAGCAGGTGCAGGAACTCGGCCGGTCGGTCGCGGGCGGTGGTCCAGGACATGCCCGGATCGACCAGCCCCAGCCGCTGGCAGAAGCGGCGGCGCAGCTCCAGGCCGCGATGGCCGAAGAAGGCCAGGGTGCCCACCGCGCCGGCCAGCTGGCCCACCGGCCAGCGCTCCCGGCCCTGCCGGAGGCGCTCCAGGTGCCGGCGCACCTCGTCCGCCCAGGAGGCCGCCTTGAGGCCGAAGGTGATGGGCGAGCCCGGCTGCCCGTGGGTCCGGCCCGCCATGGGCGTGGAGCGATGGCGCGAGGCCAGCTCGAGCAGGGTCGCTTCGATGTCCCGCAGCCGGGACCAGACGAAGGCGCCGACGTGCTTGACGGCCAGCCCCATCCAGGTGTCGGTCAGGTCCTGCACGGTGGCGCCGTAGTAGACGTACTCCCGGGCCGGCGCCGGCAGCGCCCGGCGCAGGCCCTGGATCAGGCCCAGCGTGGAGTGGCCGCTGCGCCGGGTCTCCAGGGCCACCAGGTCGAGGTCCAGCGCCTCCACCCGGGCCCCGCGCGCGATCGCGTCCGCCGCCTCCCGGGGGACGATGCCCAGCTCCGCCTGGGCCGTGGCCAGGGCGGCCAGGATGTCCAGCCAGCTCTGCAGTCGCGCTGACTCCTCGAACACCGCCGCCACCTCGGGCGCGCTCCAGAGGTGGCGGTAGAGGGGCGAGTCGGTCAGGCGGGTCGCCACTCGGGATCGATCCTCGTCGCCAGGCGTCGCAGTCCCTCCCGTACCTCGGCCAGGCTGGCCCCCCAGGGCACCGTGACCAGATGGTCGTCCTGGGCGATGCGGTCCTCCAGCAGGCAGCACTTGGTGAGGGTGTCGGCGCCGCCGCCGGCGGCCAGCTGGCGGGGACACATGTCCACACCGCCCGGATCGCGACCGTAGAACCAGGCGTGGATCTGGCGCGAGCGGGCGCAGCCGACCAGGGTCCAGTCCCTGGGGGAGGGGCGCTCGTCCAGGTAGGCGACCTCGGCTCCCTCGGCCAGCACCCCCGAGCCCCGGCAGGGGAAGAGGTAGGTCGCCGCCGGCGCGCTCCGGGCCAGGGCGCGCAGGTCGAACAGCTGGGGCCGGAGGTCGATCGGGGGCAGGTCCTCCGCCAGCTCCAGCACCCGGCAGGCCTGATCGAGCAGCTTGGGCGGCTCCGGCGGCACCACCTCCACCACCCGGACGGGGAGGGGGCTCGGATCGAGGATGAAGTTCACGTGCTGGTAGCGACCCTGGACCACGACCGAGCGCGCCCCCGGCGCCAGCCGCCGAGCCGCCCTGGCCATTTGGGTGGGCACGGCCGTGTCCACCTCCGGGGCCGAGACCAGCGCGCACTGCTCGGGGCCGGCCAGCAGCTCGAGGTCGGTGATGGGGGAGAAGAGGGGCTCCTCCGAGGCCTTGACCACCCGGATCACCGCCGTCGCCTCTCCGCGGCGGACCACGATGAAGCGGGTTCGACGGTAGGCCTCGCGGCCGATGAAGTGGGCACGCAGCGCCGCCTCGTCCAGGGGAGCGTCGACGCTGGCCACCGAGACGCTCCGGTACTGGCCGGGCATGAGGTTCCTCATGCTCGCCCCGGGCCCCGGGCTGGCGGATGTCTGAGCACCATAGTGAACGTATCTTTCGCGTAGTTTAAACTATGCCGGAATGGAGGAGGCCCCGGATCGTCCCGAGGTCGACTGGATCGCCCGTCAGGTGCGCGAGGCGCCGGCGCTGCGGGCCAAGGGCGCGCTGCGCCTGGTGGCCGAGGTGCTGGGGCCGGGGGACTGGCTTCGCGGCCCGGGCGACGACACCGCCGTCCTGCCGCTCGACGACGGCTACCTGCTGATCGCCGGCGAGGCCATCTACCCGCCCTTCGTGGAGCGCGACCCCCTGGGCGCGGGCGTCGCCGCCGTCCTCGCCAACGTCAACGACGTGGCCGCCATGGGCGGACGGCCGCTGGCCGTCGTCGACACCCTGGTCGGCTCGGAGCCGGTGGCCCGGGAGGCGCTGGCGGGCGTTCGCCGGGCCTCCGAGATCTACGGCGTCCCCGTGGTCGGCGGACATCTGACCGTGCGCGAGGCGGCCCCGGCGCTCTCCGCCTTCATCCTGGGGCGGGCCTCCAAGCTGCTCGCGATCCGCCGGGCGGCGCCGGGTCAGACCCTGCTCCTGGCCTGCTGCCTGGAGGGCCGGATGCGGGACGACTTCCCCTTCTTCTCCTCGCTGGAGGCGAGGGGCCGACGCCTCGCCGACGACGTGCGGCTGCTGGCCGAGGCCGCGGAGCGGGATCTCTGCGTCGCCGCCCGGGACGTGAGCATGGCCGGCCTACTGGGTTCGCTGGCCATGCTGCTGGAGGCGAACCGGCTCGGGGCCTGCGTGGAGCTGGACCGTCTCCCCGGCCCCCCCGGGGTCCCGCTGGCGCGCTGGCTGGCGGCCTTCCCTTCCTTCGCCTTCCTCCTCTGCGCCCCCGAGGACCGGGTGGAGGCCTGCTGCGCCCTCTTCCGCTCCCGGGACCTCACCTGCGAGCCGGTGGGGAGGCTGGACGGCTCGGGCCGGCTGCGCATCGCGCTGGACGGGGCGGAGGCGGTCCTGCTCGACCTCGCTGCCGACCCGGTGACCGGGCTGGGGGCGGGGGAGGGCTGAGCCGGCTCAGCCCTTCTCGGGGCGACGACGCCGGAGGTCGATGGCCATCCGCTGATGGGGTCGGCCCACGTACTCGACCGGGTCGCCGACCCGCTCCCAGCCCAGGAGCTCGAAGAAGCGCCGGTTGGGGACCTGGACGTAGGCGATCATGGTCGTGCCGCCGCGACGGGCGGCGGTCCTGACCGCGAAGCGCACCAGCTCCGCGCCCAGCCCGGAGGCCCGGAACTCGGGCAGCACCGCCAGCCGGTCGCCCTTCCACAGCCCCGGCTCCCCCAGGGGGTAGAGCCTGACCGTGCCCCCGGCCACCGGCCCCTTCAGGCCGAGCACGTGGACGGTGGCGGGGTCGTCGTCGAGGGGGTCGCGGTCGCTGACCGGGAACAGCCCCTGCTCATGCACGAAGATCGCCTCCCGGATCCGGAGGTGGATCCGCAGCTCCTCCGCCCCCGACACCGGCCGGCAGCGCAGGGGCAGGCGGCGGCCGGCCAGGGCGGCCAGGTCAGCCCTGGCCGAGAACGGCGAGACGGCGACCGGGGGCATCTCGGAGGCTCCGTTCGAAGGCGCCCAGGGCCGAGCAGGCGTTGCAGCGGGCGCAGCCGGCCCGTACCGCGGCGGACGTCAGCCCCCGCGCCACCAGGTAGGGCGCGACCCTCCGGTACATCGACTCCACGTAGTCGGTGGGCGGCGGCAGCAGGTCGCCCATCGGGCTCCCGG
>DASRBU010000157.1:0-7700 GCA_035653475.1 Candidatus Dormiibacterota bacterium
CCGCGAGGGGGGCCGGGCCGGGACCAGGCCGGTCAGCTCGGACATCGCCTCCAGGGCCGAGGCCGCGCTCCGGACGTCCGGGGCGAGAGGCCCCAGGGTGTCCAGGGTGCGGCTGAGGGGGACCACGCCTTCGGTGTCGACGGTGCCCAGGGTGGGCTTGAAGCCGACCACGCCGCAGAGGGCAGCGGGGACGCGGATCGAGCCCCCGGTGTCGGTGCCCAGAGCCCAGTCGCACATCCCGGCCGCCACCGCCGCGGCCGAGCCGCCCGAGGAGCCGCCCGCCACCCGGCTCGGGTCGAGCGGGTTGCGGACCGGGCCGTAGTGCGGGTTCTCGCTGGTGAGCCCGAAGGCCCACTCGTGCAGGTTGGCCTTGCCGATCACGACGCAGCCGGCCTGGCGCATGCGGGCGATCACGGGCGCGTCACGGTCGGCCGGGACCTGCGGCAGCAGCCGGGAGCCGGCGGTGGTCACCGTGCCCCGCACGTCGACCAGGTCCTTCACCGCCACCACCGGCCCCCGGCCGTCCTCGTCGGTCAGGGAGATGAAGGCGTTCAGGTCGGAACGGTGCCGGATGCGCTCCCTGGCCTCGTCCGGGGTCACGGCTCGGCCCCGGGCCGGACGCCCGCCCCTGTTCCTCGGACCCGGACGACGGCACGGTGCCGGGGCGCCCGGCCGGGCCCCCGGCTCCCGGAGGTCCCGCGGCCTCGGGCGGCCGCCCTCGGCAGATCGAAGTGGACTGATGCCACGAGTTCATGAATATACTGACCACGCGCTACGTGCTCGTGGGCGGTGGGACATCGATGGTGAGGCCAAGGGTGATGTTGTCTCCGGCTCCGGCACGGTGGCCTGCACTGCCGGTCATCGCTCGGCTGTCCTGAACCCTGGAGGAGCTGCATGAAGCACAAGGTCTCCGTCGTCATCAACGGCAAGCAGCGGGAGGACGAGGTCGAGCCGAGACTCCTGCTGGTCCACTACATCCGGGACGTGGCCGGTCTTACCGGCACCCACATCGGTTGCGACACGAGCCAGTGTGGGGCCTGCACGGTGCTGCTCGACGGCAAGGCCATCAAGTCCTGCACCATGTTCGCGGTCCAGGCCGACGGCCACGAGATCCGGACCATCGAGGGCCTGGCCGCCCCGGACGGGACCCTGCACCCCATTCAGCAGGCCTTCTGGGACGAGCACGGGCTCCAGTGCGGCTACTGCACGCCGGGCTTCATCATGGCGGCGGCCTACCTCCTCGACCAGAACCCCAACCCGACCGAGGAGGAGATCCGCAAGGGTCTCGAGGGCAACCTCTGCCGCTGCACCGGCTACGTGAACATCGTGAAGGCGGTCCAGAGCGCCGCCCGGAAGATGGCGGGCACGACCGCCGTCGGGGCGACTGGAGAGTAGGACATGGCGATCACCACCATGGTCGGCGCCCGCATCCACCGGCGGGAGGACCCACGCCTGGTGCGGGGCCAGGGAAGGTACACGGACGACTTCGTGCGGCCGCACACGCTCCACATGGCGGTGGTGCGGAGCCCGTACGCCCACGCCCGCATCCGCTCCCTCGACACCTCCGCCGCCCGCCAGGCCCCGGGCGTGGTG
The DNA here is from genome assembly GCA_035653475.1 of Candidatus Dormiibacterota bacterium. Classification (GTDB taxonomy): domain Bacteria; phylum Chloroflexota; class Dormibacteria; order Dormibacterales; family Dormibacteraceae; genus CADDZO01. The sequence goes on from DASRBU010000157.1 coordinate 1,594, forward strand.
GCCGTGCTCACGGCGGCGGACTTCAAGCCGGTCATCGCCGGTGCCATGCCGGTGGCCCCGGCCTTCGTGCCCGAGAAGAAGCAGACCCCCGAGCGCTTCCCCATCGTCGAGAAGGAGGCCTGCTTCCAGGGCGAGCCGGTGGCGGTCGTGGTCGCCGAGGACCGCTACCAGGCCGCCGACGCGGCCCAGCTGGTCCAGGTGGACTGGGAGCCGCTGCCCGCGGTCATGGACCTCGAGCAGGCGATGCGGCCGGGGAGCCCGACCGTGCACGAGGGGGGACCGGACAACATCGGCTGGGACCTCACCTTCAGCGCCGACGCCGACGCCGCCTTCGCCGAGGCCGAGGTGGTGGTCGAGCAGCGCATCTACCAGCAACGGCTGGCCCCCACCCCCATGGAGCCACGGGCCATCCTGGCCGAGTGGAACTCCGGGGACGAGACCATGACCATGTGGATGTCCAGCCAGAGCCCCCACTTCATCCGGCTCTTCGTGGGCGGGGCGCTGGGCATCCCCGAGAGCCGCTTCCGGGTCATCGCCCCGGACGTGGGCGGGGGCTTCGGGAGCAAGATCAGCCCCTACCCCGAGGACTACCTGGTCCCGGCAGCGGCCAAGCTGCTGGGGCGGCCGGTCAAGTGGACCGAGACCCGGACCGAGAACCTGCAGAACGCCACCCACGGCCGGGGGCAGTACTACGATCTGGCCATCGCCGGCAACCGCGACGGCAAGCTGCTCGGCCTCAAGGTCACCCAGTACCTGGACATCGGCGCCTACGTCGGCACCTTCGGCGCCTTCCAGGCCTGTGCCTGCCTGCTCCCCGGCGCCTACGTGTGGAAGCAGGTGGCGTCCCGCACCGTGGGCGTGCTCACCAACAAGGTGCCCACCGACCCCTACCGCGGGGCGGGCCGGCCGGAGGCCACCCACCTGGTGGAGCGGATGGTCGACCTCTTCGCCCGTGAGATCGGCATGGACCCGGCTGAGGTCCGGCGCAAGAACTTCATCACCGAGTTCCCGCACACCAACCCCTTCGGCCTGGTCTACGACTCCGGCAACTACGCGGGCGCCCTCGACAAGGCTCTGCAGATCGCGGGCTACGAGCAGTTCCGGCGCGAGCAGGAGGCGGCCCGGGCCCAGGGCCGGCTGCTGGGCGTGGGCCTCTCGACCTGGATCGAGATCTGCGGCTTCGGCCCCAGCGCCGCCACCGCCCCGGCCACCGGAGGCATGGCCCTGACCGAGTCGGCCCAGGTACGGGTCTTCCCCACTGGGTCGGTGACCTGCTACGTGGGCACGCACTCCCACGGCCAGGGCCACGACACCACCTTCGCCCAGATCGTGGCCGACGCCCTCGGCGTCCCCTACGACCAGGTCGAGATCCGGCACGGCGACACCGCCGAGGGGCCGTCGTTCGGCTACGGCACCTACGGCAGCCGCTCCCTGGCGGTGGGGGGGATGGCGCTCTTGACCGCGGCCGGGCGGGTGCGCGACAAGGCCAAGAAGATCGCCGCTCACGTCCTGGAGGCGGCCGAGGAGGACGTCGTCTTCGACCAGGGCCAGTTCTACGTCAAGGGCAGCCCGGAGAGGCGGAAGTCGATCCAGGAGATTGCCTTCGCCGCCTACGGTGCCGGGTTGCCGGAGGGCATGGAGCTGGGCCTGGAGGCGGTCGCCTACTACGATCCCTCCAACTTCGTGTGGCCGTTCGGCGCCCACATCTGCATGGTCGAGGTCGACCGCGAGACCGGGGACGTGAAGATCCTGCGCTACGTGGCCGTCGACGACTGCGGCAACGTGATCAACCCCATGATCGTGGAGGGACAGATCCACGGCGGGGTGGCCCAGGGCATCGCCCAGGCGCTGTACGAGGAGGTCGTGTACGCCGAGGACGGCACCCTGAGGACCGGGACCATGCTCGACTACGCGGTCCCCACCGCCAACGAGATGCCGCCCATGACGCTGGACCGGACCGTCACCCCTTCGCCCACCAACGAGCTGGGGGTGAAGGGCATCGGCGAGGCGGGGACGATCGCCGCCAGCGCGGCGGTCATCAACGCCGTCTGCGACGCCCTGGCGCCCTTGGGCATCCGGCACGTGGACATGCCCGCCAGCCCGGACCGGATCTGGAAGTTGATGCAGGAGGCCAAGGCATGATCCCAGCTGCGTTCGAGTACGCCCGCGCCACCACCGTCCAGGAGGCGAGCGACCTGCTGCGGCGGTACGGCGAGGAGGCCAAGGTCCTGGCCGGCGGTCACAGCCTGATCCCCCTCATGCGCCTCCGCCTGGCCCAGCCCTCGGCCCTGGTGGACATCAACCCGGTGCGCGAGCTGGACTACGTGGTGCTGGAGGACGGGCGCCTGCGGGTCGGCGCCCTGACCCGCCACGTCGAGATCCAGCGCAACCCGACCATCCGGCAGAACCTGCCCATCCTGGCCGAGGTGGCCGACGAGGTGGGCGACAACCAGGTGCGCAACCTGGGCACCATCGGCGGGGTGATCGCCCACGCCGACTCGGCCGGCGACTACCCGACCATCGCCGTCATGCTGGACGCCGAGGTGGTCACCAACAAGCGGCGCTTCGCCGCCCGCGACTTCTTCCAGGGCCTGTTCACGACCCCGCTGGAGCCGGACGAGGTGGTGTGCGAGGTGGTCTTCCCGGTGGCCAGGGGACCGCACCGCTACGTCAAGTTCCGCCGTCGGCTCTTCGACTGGGCCATCGTCGCCGCCGGCGCCCAGCGCCTGGACGACGGCAGCTGGCGCATCGGCCTCACCAACTGCGGGCCCACGGCGGTGCGCTGCCACACCGTGGAGCAGGCGCTGGCCCAGGGGGCGTCGCCCGAGGAGGCGGCCGAGCACGCCTCCGACGGCCTCGAGCCCAGCGGCGACCTGCGCGCCTCGCCGGAGTACAAGAAGCACCTGGCCCGCGTGCTCACGAAGCGGGCGATCCTCCAGGCGCAGTAGCGCCGGACGGGGAGGTCCGGCGCCCGCCGGACCTCCCCACCCCTACCCGTGCCCCGGGGACGGGGTACGCTTACCATCGAGTTGTCCAGCGTTCCCAACAGCATCGACGCGGTCATCACCCGCCTGGGCGAGCATCGCTACATCGGCGACCGACCGCTGGCCACGGCCATCTTCCTCGCCCTCAGGCTCGGCAAGCCGCTCTTCATCGAGGGCGAGGCGGGGGTCGGCAAGACCGAGGCGGCCAAGGTCATGGCCGACGTCCTCGGCGCCCGGCTCATCCGGTTGCAGTGCTACGAGGGCATCGACGTGGCCCACGCGGTCTACGAGTGGAACTACCCGCGGCAGCTCCTCCACATCCGGCTCCTCCACGAGGGCGAGGACCGCCACCAGGCCGAGAAGGAGATCTTCAGCCGCGAGTTCCTGCTCCGCCGCCCGCTCCTGGACGCCATCGACAACCAGGACGAGGTCCCGCCCGTGCTCCTGATCGACGAGATCGACCGCTCGGACGAGGAGTTCGAGGCCTTCCTCCTCGAGCTGCTGAGCGACTTCCAGATCTCGATCCCGGAGTTGGGGACGGTTCGGGCCAAGCAACCGCCCTTCGTGGTCATCACCTCCAACCGGACGCGGGAGGTCCACGACGCGCTCAAGCGCCGCTGCCTCTACCACTGGATCGACTACCCCACGCTCGAGAAGGAGGTGGCGATCGTGCGGGCTCGGGCGCCGGAGGCCAGCGAGCAGCTGGCCCGGGAGGTCGCGGCCCTGGTCCAGGGGCTGCGCGAGCTGGACCTCTACAAGGTCCCCGGGGTGGCCGAGACGCTCGACTGGGCCCGGTCGCTGGCGGCGCTGGGGGCGACCAGGATCGACCCCGCTCTGGTCGACGCCACCCTGGGCGCGGCGTTGAAGTACCAGGAGGACCTGGAGCGTGCGCGACAGGCGGTGCCGGAGCTGGTCGAGCGGGCCCGCGCCGGCAGCTGAGGGGCGGGGAAAAAAGCGCGGTCGCCGGAGGTTGGAGTCCCTGGTGGCGAGCGAACCGGATCTCCTGCCCCGCCTGGCGGCGTTCGCGCGCCTCCTGCACGACGCCGGGCTCGACGCCGGTCCCGGGCGCCTGACCACCGCCACCCAGGCGCTGGGCCAGGTCGACATCCGCGACCGGGCCGCCTTCCGCGACGCGCTCCGCACCTGCTTTGTCAGCCGCCGGGACGAGCTGCCCCTGTTCGAGGCCGCCTTCGACCTCTTCTGGGCGCCGCCCGATCCGCGCCTCCGCGCCGGGGCCATGCCCGGCCGCCCCCGTTCCCTTCCCCTGGCCCCGGAGCGGGCCAGGGCCTGGCTCCAGGCCCTGGGCCTGAACCAGGCGCAGACCCCCCGCGCCTCGGAGCAGGAGGGGGTGCCGGCCAGCAGCTCGGGCTACAGCCCCGAGGAGCTGCTCCGCCAGAAGGACTTCGAGGACCTCACCTGGCAGGAGGTGGAGCAGGTGAAGCGGCTGCTCCAGCAGGCACCCTGGAGAGTGGCCGAGCGGCGCACGCGCCGGCTGCGTCCGGCGCGGCACGGCCAGGTGGACCTCAGGCGCACGGCCCGGCAGTCCATCCGCTCCAGCGGGGAGCTGGTGCGGCTGCTGCACCGCCGCGCCCGCCTGCGGCGCCGCCCCCTGGTGCTGCTCTGCGACGTGAGCGGCTCCATGGAGCGCTACACCCGCCTGCTCCTGATCTTCGCCCACGCGGTGGCGCGTCGTGAGGACGTCGAGACCTTCGTGTTCTCCACCCGGCTCACCCGCATCACGCGCATGCTGCGCCGGCGAGACATCGACCAGGCCCTCGACGAGGTGGGCAAGAAGGTCCACGACTTCAGCGGCGGCACCAGGATCGGCCAGGCCCTGGCCGACTTCAACCGGCGTTGGGCCCGCCGGGTGCTGGGCCACGGGGCGATCGTCATCGTCATCAGCGACGGCTGGGACCGGGGCGACCCCGAGCTGCTGTCGCGGGAGCTGGCCCGGCTGCACCGCATGGCCCACCGCCTGATCTGGCTGAACCCCCTGCTCGGCTCGGAGGGCTATCAGCCGATCACGCGCGGCATGCAGGCCGCCCTGCCCCACACCGACGACTTCCTGGCCGCCCACAACGTGCAGGCGCTGGACGATCTGGGCCGGCTCCTGGCCGATCTGGACCGCAGGGTGCCGGCGAGGAGGTGAACCGGGGATGAGAGACGTGCTCCAGGAGTACCGCACCTGGCGGGCCGGGGGCGACCGGGTTGCCCTGGCCACGGTGGTGGAGACGTGGGGCTCGAGCCCGAGACCGCTCGGCTCCAAGATGCTGGTGAGCAGCTCGGGCCGGATGGCGGGCTCGGTGTCCAACGGCTGCATCGAGGGGGCGGTGTTCGAGGTGGCCCAGGAGGTGCTGACGTCGGAGCGGCCCCGGCTGGTCGAGTACGGGGTGGCCGACGACGTGGCCTTCGAGGTGGGCCTGGCCTGCGGCGGCCACATCGAGGTCTTCGTGCAGCCGGCGGGGGAGACCCACGACCGGGCCGCGGAGCTGCTGGCCGAGGAGCGTCCCTTCCTGCTCCGCACCGACCTCGAGACCGGGGCCACCGAGCTGGTCGAGCGCTCGCCCGACTTCGAGCTGCCGCGCCGCGAGGGGCGTCGGTTCGAGGAGCCCTTCGGTCGGCCGCCCCATCTGGTCATCATCGGGGCCATCCACATCGCCATCCCCCTGCACCGGCTGGCCAAGGTGATGGGCTACCGCGTGACCGTGGTCGACGCCAGGGCGCAGTTCGCCACCCGGGAGCGCTTCCCCGAGGCGGACCAGATCCTGATCGCCTGGCCGGACGAGGCGCTGGCGGGCATGGCCGTCGACCGCTCGACCGCCATCGTGATCCTGACCCACGACCCCAAGTTCGACCTGCCCGCCCTGCGGGCCGCCCTGCCCACCGAGGCCGTCTACATCGGCGCCATCGGCTCTCGCAAGACCAACCAGAACCGTTTCGACGCCCTGATGGAGGAGGGGTTCACCCGGCAGCAGATCCTGCGCGTGCACGGGCCGATCGGGCTCGACCTGGGCGGCCGGGGGGCCGAGGAGACCGCGCTCGGGATCATGGCCGAGATCACGGCCGTGCGCTTCAGCGGCTCGGCCCGCCACATGCGCGAGGCGAAGGCGGCGGTCTGAGCCG
>DASRBU010000158.1:0-6759 GCA_035653475.1 Candidatus Dormiibacterota bacterium
CACGATCGTGGTCACGGTCTGATCACGAAGGAGCGCCAGGAACTTGCGCCGCTTTCCGTTCAGGGCAGACCCCACCTCGGTCACCACCCGGCCAACCACCAGGCCGTTCCTCGCCGCCCAGGCGGTCACCCGCGCCACCTGTCGATCGAGATCACCGGCTTGGTCGGCCGATGACACGCGGGCATACACGGCGGTGATGCCGGAGAGAGGGGAGGGAGCTCGCCGATCACGATCAGCCGGTCCGCCTGGTAGGCGGGCACCGGGAGCTTCCCCGACTTGAACCAGCGGAGGGCCGCTGAGTACGAGACGCCTTGCTCTCGCGCCCACTCCTTCAGGTTCACGGCAGTAACTCTAACCGATTAGAAGGCGCTTACGACAATTTGTTTGGCAGCAGTTGCATCCCCGCCCATGATGGGTCCTCCGGCCCCTCCTGCCCCGGGTGGGATCGGGGACGGGTTTGGCCGGCCGGCCGGCCGGGTATGTCCCAGGTGGAAGTGCTGAGCACCACATCGAGGAAAGGGAGGTGATGGGAATGGCGACCCCGTTGACGGGATGGAATCCCTGGGCGGAGCTGGCCAACCTGCACAACGCGATGGACCGGATGTTCAGCGACCTCTTCGGCTCGGCGCTCACGGTCGATAGCGACCGGGCCCCGCGTCTCTATCTGCCGGTCGACGTCATCGAGTCGGAGGACGCCTTCACGGTCTACGCGCCGGTGCCCGGCTTCCGTCCGGAGGAGATCGAGGTCACCTTCTCCGACGGCGCCCTCACCATCTCGGCCCGTCACAGCCGGCCCGAGGGCGAGCAGCAGCCGAACTACGTCCGGCGCGAGCTGCCGTCCGGCGACTACGCCCGCCAGCTCACCCTGCCGGGCGAGGTGCGGTCGGACGAGATCCAGGCCACGATCGAGAACGGCATGCTGCGGGTCGAGGTTCCCAAGCTCCCCCGGCCGCAGCCGAAGCGGATCCCGGTCGCCGGCCGCACGACCAAGGAGCTGACCGGGGCCAGGTCCTGACCCGGCGCGCTCGGAGGCCGCCCGGTGCCGGCGGCCTCCGGCCTCCCCGGGCGACGACCGGCAGACGTCGCACCGCCGAGCCCGGGGCCATCACCGTGGGTCGGGACGTCGCCCTGGCGGATCGTGCCGGCGTCGCTGGACACTTCATCCCTCCCGCGCCCCGCGCCCGACCTCCAGGACGTCGGCTGCCGGCTCGACCGGCGGGGTGCCATAGGTGTGGAAGGTGGCCACGGTCGGGACCCCCCAGGCCTGGCCGCGGGCCCGCTCCTCCTCCGTCCACACGATCGGCTCGAAGTCCGGGTCGAACACGAAGTAGCCCCCGGTGGTGACCTCGACGCGGTTGCCGGCGGGCTCGTAGCCGTAGAGGAAGAACCCCTGGGCGATGGCGTGCTTGGAGGGGGCGAACTCGATGTGCACGCCGCGGTCGAGGAAGAGGTCAGCGGCGCGGAGCACCTCCTCCCGGGTGTCGACCCAGAAGGCCAGGTGGTGCAGCCTGCCCCGGGCACCGTAGGCGTCCGCCGTGTAGATCAGCTCGTGGGCGGCGATGCTGGCGCTGAGCCAGGCGCCGGACTCGCTCCCGTCGTTCAGCTGGACCTTCTCGTGCAGACGGTAGCCGAGCACCCGCTGGGCGAACTCGCGGTTGGCCGCCACGTCCGCCGCCAGCACGTTGACGTGGTCGAGGCGCTTGACGCCCACGCCCCGCCCCGTGTAGCGCTGGGGTTGGTTCTTCAGCGCCGGCCGCAGGTGCTCGGGGGGGACGTAGCGCTCGGCCTCGTAGTACAGCTCCATCACGTGACCGTCGGGATCGGTGAAGCGGTAGGCCGGTCCGTGGCCCAGGTCCCCGTCGATCCAGCCCAGGCCGAGGCCCGAGCGCTCCACGGCCCGGACCCGGCGCTGCAGGGCCTCCTGGCTCCAGGTGCGGAGCGCCAGGTGACCCAGGCCGGTGCTGGGCGCCTCGGTCAGCTTCAGGCTGTAGCGAAGGTAGTCACCGTACCCGCGCAGGAACACCGAGCGGCCCTCGCGGGCCTCGATCTCCATCCCGAGCACCTCGGTGAAGAAGTCGAGGCTGCGCTCGGGCTGGGTGGTGAGCAGCTCGGCGTGCCCGATGCGGGCGATGTCGTGAATCGGCTCGTTCACAGCGCCTCCCCTCCGGCCACCGCCGGGCCGGCTCCGGCCGGGTCTCCGGCGACCGTCCCTCCGGCGGCCGGGCCTCGCCCCGCCGGCACCGCCGGACGACCATGGTCAGGATAGCAGCCCGGCGGCGCCGCTCCGCCCCGAGCGCCACCAGGTGGACGTCCCCGGGCGTGGCGGGGCCGGATCGGGGCCCGAACGCTCATACCCCTGCCGGGCTCGACGACCCTCCCACGCCCTCCGTCCCCTGCAGCCCGACCGGTCTCGCCCCCTCCGTGGGCGGCGCCCCGAGCGGCCGCATCGGCCCGGCCTGGCCGGCCCGCAGGGTCGGTGTGACCCCGCCCGGTGGAGCGAGGAGCGGGTGCGGGCCAGGGCCGCGGGCCCCGGCCGACCGTCGGGTACCCGCCGATGGACGCCGTCGTGACCGCATTCGCCGCCCGCGGCTCCACGGGGGTGAGCCGAAGGCCGGAGGAGGAGCGTGACGGCGACGTGGCCGGGTCGCCGTCCGGCTCACCGGGCCGATCTCGAGGTTCCGTGAGGCGAGGGGGACGAGGCGGCCGACCAGCAGCAGGCGCCCAGGGCATCCCTCCTGCCCGGGCGGCCTCCGCAGCCCCGACGGCTGGAGACGAGCGGAGGACGGCCCCACGACCGAAAGGGGCCGTCTGGCTCAGCCGGCCTTGTAGCCGTGGCGCCGGAGCCAGTCCGCGGCCACGTCCTGAGGGTCGCGCTTGGCGACGTCGGTCTGGGCGTTCATCGCCGTCAGGTCGGCGGTGGTGAGCCTGGCCGACACCTGGTCGAGCAGACGCTGGGCCTGGGCGTCGACCGCGCTCGTGCGCACGATGGGGATCACGTCGTCGGCGGCCACGATGTGCTGGTCGTCCTGGAGCACGGTCCAGTGGTTGGCGGCGATGGTGCCGTCGGTCGAGAACAGCAGCGCCACCTGGATGTCGCCGTGCTGGAGGGCGGCGACCGTGGCCGGGCCGCCCAGGTCGAGCGCCCTGAAGGCCTTGAAGTGCAGGCCGTAGGTGCGCTCCAACCCGGCCAGGCAGTCGCTCCGGCCCGGGCAGTCCGGCGGTCCGCCGAACACCAGCTGGTCGGCGATCGGCTTCAGGTCCGAGACCTTCGTCAGGTGGTACCGGGCCGCGGTCTCGCCCGTGACCACGAACGCGTTCTCGTCCGCGGCCGGCGACGGGGTCAGGGCCTTGAGGCCACGGGGAAGGTAGGTGTTCAGCAGCCTGGCGTTGGTCTGGGCGCTCTGGGTGGCCAGCCCTTTCTTCTGGTCGTAGAACTCGAGATCGCTGGCCGTGTAACCGGGGTAGAGGCTGATGTCACCGCGTTCCAGGGCGGGCGCGACCACGGCCCGGGTGCCCAGGTTGAGCCGGTAGCCGACGGTGTAGCCGTTGTCCTTCAGGACCCCGCCGTAGATGTAGGCCAGGGTGGCGTTCTCGGAGAAGCTCTGGGCGCCGATCGTGATCCGCCCCTTCGACGGAGCGCCGCCCCCGGAGGAGCCGCAGGCGCCGACCACCAGGCTCAGGCCGAGGACGGCGGCCAGCACCGCCCGGCGTGCGATCCCGTACATGAACCTTCCTCCTCGAGTCCTGGCACCGACCCGCCCGGGACGGCCGCGGGCGCCCGGATGCCCCTGGCTCGCAGCGCGAGCGCAACCGTCCTCCGCAGGCACGCTCGACGGACACATCCTACGGGGTCGACCCCCTCCCGACCCGCAGGGGCCGGCGGGGGTGCCACCGGACCGTCCCCGACCGGCGCAGCCCGGCCGGGGTGAGGACATACTGCAGCACGGCCAGCAGCCCCTCGGTGGCCCCGGCCAGCGCCGCCACCAGCACGGCACCGGCGAACACCTGCACGTAGTCGAGCTGGGAGAGGCCGTCGACGATGTACCGTCCCAGGCCTCCCCAGGCCACCAGGGCGGCCAGGGTGGCGGTGGCGACCACCTGGACACCGGCGGTGCGCACCCCCGCCATCAGCACGGGCACGGCGTTCGGCAGCTCGACCCGCAGCAGCACCAGGTGGTCGGGCATGCCCAGGCCGCGGGCGGCGTCGATCAGGCCGCGGTCGACTCCGCGGATCCCCACGTAGGCGTTGGTCACCATGGGCGGGATGGCCAGCGCGAGCAGGGCCACGAAGGCGGGCGCCGCCCCCAGGCCCAGCACCAGCAACAGCAACACCAGGAGGGCGAAGGAGGGGATGGCACGGCCCACGTTGGACACGTTGATGGCCAGGAGGCCACCGCGGCCGGTGTGGCCCAGCCAGACGCCCAGGGGGAGCGCCACCGCCGCCGCGGCCGCGGTCGCCGCCAGCGACATCAGCACGTGCTCCTCGAGCCGGACCGGGATACCGTTGGCCCCCTGCCAGTGGGCGGGGTCGAGGAACCAGCCCACGACCCGGGCGAGAAAGCTCATCTCCACCGTGACCAGGGGGTGAGGCGCCGCTGCAGGAGGGCCAGGCCCAGGTCGGCGACCACGGCCAGCGCCACCGAGAGCACGCCCCCCACCACCAGCGGGGTCCGGAACTGGCGGGTGAGGCCGTCCAGGATGAGCTGGCCGAGGCCGCCGGCGCCGATCACGGCGGTGACGGTGACCAGGCCGATGGTGGTGACCACGGCGATCCGGATGCCGGCCACGATCACGGGCAGGGCCAGCGGCAGCTCGACCGCGATCAGGCGATGGAGAGGCCGGAAGCCCATCCCGACGGCGGCGTCCTCGACCTCGGCGGGCACGCCCTCCAGGCCCACCACCACGTTGCGGGTCAGGATCAGCAGGGTGTACGCCACCAGCCCGACCTCGGCCGTGAGCACCGAGAGACCGGTCAGGGGGACGAAGAAGGCGAACAGGGCCAGCGAGGGGATGGTGTAGAGCACGCCGGCGCCGCCCAGCACCGGCCCCCGCGCCGCCCGCACCCGGGCCGCGAGCGCCCCGGCGGGGAGGGAGATGACCAGGCCCGCTCCCACCGCGATCACGGTCAGCTCGACGTGCTGGACGAGCGCGGCCAGGATGACGTCGCGGTGCTCACCGACCCAGTCCCACCGGACCCAGGGGTCCACCACCAGAGCCGGCATCGAGCACCACTGTACGTCCGGCGGGGTGGACGTCGCGGATCGCTTCCCATCGGCAGAATGGAGGGGAAGCGCTCCGATGCTGGTCCTGGACCGCGTGACCAAGCGGTATCCGGGCGGCCAGGTAGCCGTCCGGGAGCTGAGCCTCACCATCGGCGACGGGGAGACCTGCGTGCTGGTGGGGCCGTCCGGCTGTGGCAAGACCACCCTCCTGCGCACGATCAACCGGATGGTCGAGCCCACCTCCGGCCGCATCCTGCTCGACGGCGAGGACGTGCGCGCCATCGACCCGGTGCGGCTGCGGCTCAGGATGGGCTACGTCATCCAGCAGATCGGCCTCTTCCCCCACCTGACGGTGGCGGAGAACGTGGCCACCGTGCCCCGGCTGCTGCGGTGGGACCGAGCCCGGATCCGAGCCCGGGTGACGGAGCTGCTGGAGCTGGTCGGCCTGGAGCCGGCGCGCTTCGCCCACCGGTATCCCGGTCAGCTCTCCGGAGGTCAGCAGCAGCGGGTGGGGGTGGCCCGGGCGCTGGCCGGCGACCCGCCGGTGCTGCTGATGGACGAGCCCTTCGGGGCCATCGACCGCATCACCCGGGAGCGACTGCAGGACGAGTTCATCGACATCCAGCGACGGATGCGCAAGACGGTGGTGTTCGTCACCCACGACATCGACGAGGCGGTGAAGCTGGGCGATCGGATCGCGATCCTGAACGAGGGCGCGCTGGAGCAGGTAGACACCCCCGCCCGGCTCCTGGCCAACCCCGCCACCGAGTTCGTCTCGCGCTTCCTCGGGCCGGAACGGGCCACCCGGAGGCTGGCGGTGGTCGGGATCGAGGCGGCCCGGCTGGACGCCGTCACCTCCCCCGCCGCCCCCGAGGTCGACGCCGAGGCCAGCCTGGCCGACGCGCTCACCACGATGCTGCTCCACGACACCGACCGGGTGGTGGTCCGTCGCGACGGCCGGCTGCTGGGCACGCTCTCGGTCGGGCGCCTGCTCCAGGCGGCGGCCCGCCCCGTCCCGCTCAAGGATCCCTGAGACCGCGGCCGCTCCGGCACCACCGCCGAGCGCTTCCGGGAGGCGATGCCGCTCCGGCGGGCGGCCGGGAGTGGTCGCACCCCCTGCCCTCCTCGAACGGCGCTCCGGGACGGCGTTCCCGGGTAACGCGCGGGCGGGTCATCTTCGCAGATCGGACCTGGACCTGGTGGGCGGTGAGGGACTCGAACCCCCTGCCTCCTCGGTGTAAGCGAGGCGCTCTGGCCGGCTGAGCTAACCGCCCGGGCCGGGAACAGTCTACTGGCCGTCCTGGAGCAGCTCCAGCGCCCGCCGCAGCTGCGCGTCCTTCGCGTAGCCACGCTGCGGCTGGACCACGTCGAACATGTCCTGCGGAGCGGCCAGCGGCACCTGCACGTCCGGGGTCAGGCCCCGTCCCTGGATGGAGCGCCCGTCGGGCAGGTACCAGTGGGCCACGGTCAGGTGCAGGTCGCCGCCGTTCGCCAGCGGGTAGTCCTCCTGCACGGAGCCCTTGCCGAAGGTCCGGGT
>DASRBU010000159.1:0-4531 GCA_035653475.1 Candidatus Dormiibacterota bacterium
CACGATCGTGGTCACGGTCTGATCACGAAGGAGCGCCAGGAACTTGCGCCGCTTTCCGTTCAGGGCAGACCCCACCTCGGTCACCACCCGGCCAACCACCAGGCCGTTCCTCGCCGCCCAGGCGGTCACCCGCGCCACCTGCCGATCCAGATCACCGGCTTGGTCAGCCGATGAGACGCGGGCGTACACGGCGGTGATGCCGGAGGGAGAGGGGGGAGCTGGCTGGCCGATCACGATCAGCCGGTCCGCCTGGTAGGCGGGCACCGGGAGCTTCCCCGACTTGAACCAGCGGAGGGCCGCTGAGTACGAGACGCCCTGCTCTCGTGCCCACTCCTTCAGGTTCACGGCCGTAATTCTAACCGATTAGAAAGGGCTTACGACAATTTGTTTGGCAGCAGTTGCAGCCCCATACGTCGGGCACGCGCCGGACCCCACTCGAGGCCGGCCCTGCGGACGGCGGCCGCCCAGGCCGGCCGGGGCGGGTCGTTTGGCACTGCCGACCGGGTCGCCCACCGGAGGCCGCGAGCGCGTCGAGAGGGTACGCCTGCGGCTCGTCTTCCGGTGGGGGCGGGCGGCCGTCCTGCCGGGGCTCGGCCGCTTACGACGAGACCGCCCGGCAGGTCTGGCGGCCACCTCCCGCCTCCTCCACCGATACCTGGCCGAAGCCGGCCCGGCGCAGCATGGCCTCCATCACCTCCGCCGGGTAGGCGCGCAGAGCCGGGCTCCAGGGGCCGTGCGCGTCCGGGTCCCGGCCGGGCGCCACGGTGACGATCACCAGCCGCCCACCGGGGCGGAGCACGCGATGCAGCTCGCGCAGGCAGGTGTCCGGCGACTCGACGAAGAAGAACATGTTGACGGCGGCGGCGCAGGTGAACTCGTGGTCCGCCCAGGGGAGACGGTGCACGTCGCCGTACACCAGCTGGAGACGGCCGGCCACGATCGCTGCCGTGTTGCGCTCGCTGGCCAGCGCCAGCATGTCCGGGCTGTGGTCGATACCGGCCGCGGACCGGACCGTGCGCAGCGCCATCTCCAGCAGCTGGCCGCCGCCGAAGCCGATCTCCAGGTAGCGGTCCTCGGGGGTCAGCTGCAACGCCTCGAGGGCGATCTGGAAGGACTCCAGGTGGTCGCGCGGGTCCCGGTAGTGGGCCACCATCCGGGCCCCGCTGGGACGGCGGGCGGTGAGGTCGATGAACCGCTCGAAGGCCTCCGTGCCCGGCCGCAGCCGCCCTGCCATGCCGTCCTCGACCAGACGGTCCTCGTCCGCATCGCTCCGGTGGGTCCGCTCCGCTGCCATGGTTCCTCCTGGTGGTGACCTCGGGTGCGATCGCCGTCCCACTCTATCGTGGCCCGGCCGGGTCTCCCCTCCTGGCGCGGCTGGGGACGGCGGTGAGGCCGGGCCGTGGTCCCCGGCGATCCCGCCATCGGCCTCATTAGCCGGAGCTAATCATCGAGTTAGTTTTTGCTAATTTCTGGTTCGACATGTCCCGCCAGATCGCAGGACCGCGTCTCCGGCTCCGGTCGCTGGCCTGGGCCTCGCTCCTGGTCGCCGGCCTCGGCCTCGTCGCGCTCCTCGTCTGGCAGGCCGTTGTCGCCGGCGGTAGCCCCGACCCCACGGCCAGGGGCACGAGCCCGGCAACGGCGGCCCTGGAGGCCGCGGTGCTGGTGCTCAGGGAAGGCCTGGAGACGATCGTGGTCCTGGCCGCGATCACCGCCAGCCTGGTGGGCGGCCGGCGCGCCCACCGTCGGCCGGTGGCCGCCGGCGCCGGCCTCGCCCTGGCAGCCAGCGTGGCCACTTGGTTCGTGGTGGTGGCGCTGATCAGCGCCGTGAACGCGCCCGAGCTGGACCTGCAGGCGGCCACCGGCCTGCTCGCGATCGTCGTCCTGATGGTGGTCATGAACTGGTTCTTCCACAAGGTCTACTGGACCGGCTGGATCGCCCACCACCATCGCCGCCGCCGCCGCCTGCTGGAGCTCGGCGATCGAGCCGGGCTGCCCCGACTGGCGCTGGGGCTGGGGCTGCTCGGCTTCACCAGCGTCTACCGCGAGGGCTTCGAGGTGGTGCTCTTCCTCCAGAGCCTGCGCCTGCAGGTGGGGACCGGGGTGGTGGCGACCGGTGTCCTGCTCGGGCTGGTCGGTACCTCCCTGGTGGGCGTGCTCGTCTTCGTTGCCCACCACCGGCTGCCCTTCAAGCGGATGCTGGTCCTGACCGGCGCCCTGCTGGGGGCGGTCTTCCTGATCATGGTCGGGGAGCAGGCCCAGGAGATGCAGCTGGCGGGATGGATCCCGACCACCCCGCTGCCCCTTCCCATCCCGGCCTGGATGGGCGTCTGGCTGGCCCTGTTCCCGACCGCGGAGACACTCGTCGCCCAGGCCCTGGCGGCGGGGGTCGTGCTCGGCTCCTACTTCGGCGCCGAGTACCTACGGGTGCGACGTCCGCGACGGCTCGGCCTGGCCCCGGCAGTGCGGCCGGAGGCGCCTCCGAGCTGACCCGGGGCTCTCCGAGCGGAGACCGAGGCCCGGCGCCGGACCGGCCCGACATCCCGGGCGTGACGCGGCCGGGGCCGAGCCGTCTCGGAGCTACGATCACCTGGAGCCGGCCTTTCTTCCCCACTGGGGTGGGCAGGTACTCCCGGTCGGCGGTTGGGCGGCCGGCCCGGCTGAGCCAGGCTCCTCACCGTGCTGCTGCCGGCCGCTGGGCCCGGGCGGGGGGCGATGCCGAGTCGAAGCCCGGCCCGGCCCGGCGCCGCGCCGTGGCCCCGCGCGACGGGGCTCGGGCAGGGATCACTCCCCGGCGGGCCGGTCGGGTTCGGCCTCGTCTTCCAGGGGGAGGACCACGGTGGCGAGCAGGCGCGGCCGGCGGGGCGGTCGCGCCTCCCGGCCCAGGTACGGCCGTAGCGCCGCGTTCAGATCCCGGCCCATGGCCTCGAACTCCTCATCGCTCAGGTTCATCACCACCGACCGGTAGCCGACGCCGTCACGGACCAGGTCGATCTCGGGCCGTCGCAGGTAGCGGGCGAGGTGGGCGACCAGGCCGGCGGCGAAGGCGTTGAAGTAGCGCAGATGGTCCTCCCGGGTGGCCTCGGCCAGGTCGTCGGGACCGAGGTCGGTGGCGCCCGCGGCCAGCACGTAGGTGCGCTCGACCGTCCCCCGCACCCGGCGGCTGGCGGCCAGGGCCAGCACGCCGCCCCGATATAGAGCCTGGACGTGCCGGTAGAGCGTGGTCAGGGGCACGTCGTCCAGCTGCCGGGCCAGCTCCTGCACGGTCAGGCGACGACTGCCCCGCCCGGAGGCGAAGGCCTGGACGATCCGGAGGCGGACCGGGTGCAGCAGCAGGTCTGCCCTGTTCATCGTTTGCTGGTGAGCATATGATTATCGTCCATGAGATTAATGGCAAATATGGAATCAAAAGCTGAGATGGAGTCGCGCCCTCCCGGTGTGCGTTGGGGACCGGTGGGCGTCTTCCTGCTCCTCGCTTTCGCGCTCTCCTGGGCCTGCTTCGCCGGGTTGCGGCTCGCCGGCGTGCCCTTCACGGTGCGGGCCCTGGTCGGGATGTTCGGGCCGGCGGCGGCCGCGCTGCTGACCCGTCGGGTTGGCCATGAGGGGCTCCACGGCCTGGGGCTGCGGCCACGCTGGGGGTGGGCCTACCTCTGGGCCTACCTGCTCCCGATCCTGCTCCTCGGGGCCGGGGTCGCCCTGACCCTGGCGGTCGGCGAGCAGCGGTGGGAGCTGCTCGGCAACTTGCGGTTGGCCTTGGAGGCCGGCCTCCGCCGGCTCCCTCCGGAGGCGGCGGCCGGCTTGCGCCGTCTCTCCGGGCCGCTGCTGGGCGTGCAGGTGGCCCAGACCCTGACCATCGGGGTGCTCGTCAACTGCATCGCCGCGCTGGGTGAGGAGCTGGGCTGGCGGGGCGAGCTGCTGCCCCGCCTGGCGCCGCTCGGCGGGGCGGTGGCGGCGGTCTCGGTGGGCGTGGTCTGGGGGCTCTGGCACGCCCCGGTGATCGCCCTCGACGGCTACGAGTTCGGCCTCCGCAGCTGGGCGGTGGCTCCCTTCTTCTGCCTGTTCACCGTCCCCCTGGGGGTGATCCTGGCCTGGCTCCGCTTCCGGTCCGGGAGCGTCTGGCCCTGCGTGCTCATGCACGCCACCGTCAACGCCGTCGCTGGGCTGGCGGTGCTCGCCCTCTCCCGGCCCCCGAGCACGCTGGTCGGGGCGCCGGTGGGGCTGCTGGGGGTGGCTCCGTTCTGGGCCCTGGCCGCCTGGCTCGTGGTCACCGGCCGCCTGCGGCCGCCCGTGCTGCCGGCGCCGGTAGGGGCAGCCGCGATCCGCGAGGGCGGTTGAGGGCCGGAGCGGTCATCTCCGCACCGCCAGCAGGGCGACGTAGCGGTTGCCGGGCAAGAGGCCCACGACCCGGGCCTCGGCCAGGCCGGCCCGGGCGGCGTGGGCCAGCAGAGAGGGCGTGGAGGGAAGGCCGACGTGGTCGCGGTCCCAGCGGCGCATGAACCAGTCCCCGATCCGGACCTGCCAGGAGTCGGTGCTG
>DASRBU010000160.1:0-11155 GCA_035653475.1 Candidatus Dormiibacterota bacterium
GGCGGTCACGCCCCGCCCGGGGTCGGTGCGGGCCACGATCACCGCCGGCCGATCCGCGGCCAGCGCGGCCTGGATGGCGGCGGAGATGGCCGGCACGTGGTGGCCGTCGACCTCGATCGCCGTCCAGCCGAAGGCCCGCCACCGCTCCGGGATCGGCTCCAGCGTGGTCACGCTCTCGACCGGGCCGTCCACCTGCGAGTTGTTGCAGTCGCAGACGACGGTCAGGCGGTGCAGCCGGTGATGGGCGGCGAACATGGCCGCCTCCCACACCTGTCCCTCCTCCATCTCACCGTCGCTGAGAACGGTGAAGGTACGGGCGTCGCGGCCGCGCATGCGGTCGGAGAGGGCGAGCCCGATCGCCCCGGAGAGCCCCTGGCCCAGGGAGCCGCAGGTGAGGTCGACGATCGGCGAGCGCTCGGAGCCGATCGCCTCCAGTCGCGAGCCGTCGGCCCCGTAGGCCGCCAGCTCGGCCGGCTCCAGCCATCCCAGCTCGGCCGCGGCCGCGAAGACGCCGATCGCGTAGTGGCCGGGGGAGAGGACGAAGTGGTCGTGGCCGGGCCGGAAGAAGGAGCCGAGGAGGGTGGCCAGCAGCTCAGCCGAGGAGAGCGCCTGGCCGAGGTAGCCGACTCCCTCCCTGGCCACCATGCGGGCGGCGTGCAGCCGGATCCGGGCGGCAAGCCGCACGGTGTCGTCGTGGCGGGATGTCAACCTGCTTCCTCCTGGCTCGCTTTTGGCCGAGTGGCTGAGCCAATTTTCCAGAGCTGCCACCGCCCGGTCAAGCCGGCGCGGCGGCGGCCACCCGGTGACGGCCTCGTGACCGTCCCCGGCCACGGGCCGACGATCGGGGCCGGCGAGGGGGCGCAGGAACGGACGGGCGGCGCGGGCGCCACCGCCCCCGCCGGACCTACCCTCGGCCAGATTCGGCCCCCGGGCCGTCGTGGCCGGTCGTGGGCGCGGGCTGGAGGCGCCGCCTCCGGGGATGGTCCTCCAGGTTGGTCATCAGGGCCTGGTGGTGGCGGTTCAGGGCGGCCTGGAGGGCGTCGGGGTCGCGCGCGCTGAGCGCGGCCAGGATCGGCCGGTGCAGGGCGAGCCGCTCCTCGGCCCGCTCCGGGGAGAGCCACCCCGGAGGCTCGTCGGTGCGGACCCAGGCCTCCAGCTGGATGGAGACGATCGCGGTGTGGACGCTCTCGTACAGGGCGGTCAGGTAGGGGTTCTTCGCGATCCCGACCAGCGTGGCGTGGAAGAGGGCGTCGGCGGCGATCCAGGAGGAGGGGGAGGCGGCGGTGGCCCGGAGCCGGTCCAGCGCCTCCCGGACCCGATCCAGGTCGCGCTCGCCGGCCAGCCGCATGGCCTCGGTCGCCCCCAGCCGCTCCAGCCACAGGCGCAGCTGCACCAGGTCGGCCAGCGAGCCCTCCTCCAGGTCGAGGAGCAGGTTCATGGAGGTGGCCACCATGCTCCTGGGGTTGCGGAGCACGTAGACCCCCGAGCCGGGCCGGATGTCCACCAGCCCCATCAGGGAGAGGGAGCGCAGGGCCTGGCTGACGACCGCCCTGCTGGTGCAGAACATCCTGGCCAGGTCGCGTTCGGCGGGGAGGCGGGCGCCGCTCTGGAGGCCCTCGTCGACGATCAGCCGGCGGATCTGCTCGACCACCTCGTCGGCCTTCCGTCTCACCCGGATGGGGTGCAGGTCGAGCGGCGCGGGTCCGTCCACAGGGTCTCATTGTGGGGGAGGAGATCGGATCGGCGATCGCCTCCCGGCCACGGCGGTGGGGCACGGTCCCTCAGCCCTCCCCGGAGCCGCCCCGGTCCGGCGGCGTGGACGTGAATAGCCCCAGCGGCTCCTCGATCAGGGCGGCCAGGTCGCCGAGGAAACGTGCTGCCCTCGCCCCGTCCGTGAGCCGGTGGTCGCAGGAGAGGGTGAGCACCGCCCGCGGCCGCACCGCCGGCCGTCCTCCGATCGCCACCACCGCGTCCGCGATCCGGCCCACGGCCAGGATCCCGGCTTGGCCCCCGTTCAGGATGGCGCTGAACGCGTCCACCCCGTACATGCCCAGGTTGCTCAGGGTGAAGGTTCCCCCCTCCAGGTCGGCCTGCCGGAGCCGACCGGCCCGGGCCCGCTCGACCAGGGCCTGCCTGGCCTCCACCACCTCCGCCGGGCTGAGCCGATCGGCCCGGTGGATGACCGGGGCCACCAGGCCCTGGTCGGTCTCCACGGCGACGGCCAGGTTGATCTCGGGCCGGAGCACCGGGGCGCCGTCCCAGACGGCGTTCATGCCGGGGTGACGGCGGAGCGCCGCTGCCACCGCCAGGACCAGGAGGTCGGTGTGAGTGGCCTCCAGACCTTGCCGACGCAGGCTGGCCCGCCACTCGATCAGGCGGCCGGCGTCCACCTCCCGGACCAGGAAGAAGTGCGGGGCGCTGGTCCAGCTGGCGGTGGTCCGCTCCGCCATCAGCCGCCAGAGGCGGCCCATGGCCGCCGGCGCGGTCGGGACCTCCCTCCCCGCCCCCACCGGCGCCTCGGGCGACGGCAGGTCGGCGGCCAGCACCGCGCCCTCCGGACCGCTGCCCCGCAGGCCCGAGAGGTCGATCCCCCGCTCCGCGGCCAGCCGGCGCGCCTTGGGCGAGGCGGGCACCGCCAGGCGGGCCGGCGGCCGGCCGGCAGCATCGGGGGGACGAGGGGCGTCGGGGGACGCGGCCGGCTCCGACGACCCCGGCCGGGGCGGGCTCGCCCCCGGACGGTCGCCGGGATCGGCCTCCTCCGGCCCCAGGATGTGGGCGATCACCTGGCCCACCGGCACCGCCTCCCCCTCCCCCACCAGCGGCGTGCCCAGCCGGCCGCTGGCCGGGGCCTCCACCTCGACCACCGCCTTGTCGGTCTCCACCTCCATCAGCGGCTCGCCCTTCTCCACCGTCTCGCCCGGCCGGCGCAGCCAGCGCACCAGGGTGCCCGTCTCCTGGGCCATGCCCAGGGCGGGCATGATCACCGGGGCCGCCATCAGGCGTCCATCCGGGCGCCCTCGGCGGCCGCGCCCGCCACCACCTCCGCGGCCGGGGTGCGCCCGTTCCGGTTGAGGTGGGACTCCACCTCGCGCACGCCGGGCAACGGCCCGACGGCGGTGTGGTACCGCTGCCCGGCCACCAGCAGCTCCTCGGCCGGGAAGCGGGTGATGACCTCGCAGCCCTCCTTCGTCACCACCAGCTGCTCCTCGATCCGGGCTGCGGACCAGCCGTCGCTCGCCGGCCAGAAGGTCTCCAGGGCGAAGACCATGCCCTCCTCGATCACCTCCGGGTACTCGAGCGAGACCAGGCGGCTGAAGATCGGCTTCTCCCAGATCGAGAGCCCGACCCCGTGGCCGAACTGGAGGGCGAAGGCGGCTTCCTCGTCGGGGAAGCCGAACTCGGTCGCCTTCGGCCAGACGCCAGCCACCTCGGCCGTGGTCCTCCCCGGCCGGATCAGCTCGATGGCGGCGTCGAGGATCTCCCGGCAGCGCCGGTAGGCGGCGACCAGGGCGGGCGAGGCGCTGCCCACGGCGAAGGTCCGGTAGTAGCAGGTCCGGTAGCCGTTGAAGCTGTGGAGGATGTCGAAGTAGGCCGGGTCCCCCGGCCGGAGGGCGCGATCGGTGTACACGTGGGGGTGGGGGCTGCATCGCTCGCCCGAGATGGCGTTCACCCCCTCGACGTGCTCCGAGCCGAGGTCGTAGAGCACCTTGGCCACCAGCCCCACGCACTCGTTCTCCCGCATCCCCGGCTTCATCGCCCGGTAGAGCTCGTCGTAGGCGGCGTCCACCATCATGCAGGCGGTGCTGAGGAGCGTGATCTCGTCTTGGGTCTTGATGATCCGGGCCCGCTGCATGACCTGCTGGCCGTCGACCACCCGGATGCCCTCCTTCTGGAGCGCCTCGAGCACGGGCAGCTCGATCAGGTCGACGCCCAGGGGCTCGTGCCGCAACCCTCGCTGCTCCAGCTCCACCCGGATCTTGCGGGCTACCTCCTCGGCCCGGCCCGACTCGGGCGAGAACGCCCCCCGCATGGTCGAGATGCCGGCCCGGGAGCGCTCCGGCCCCAGCCAGGAGCAGTAGAGGGCGTGATGGCGGGCGGCGGAACCGAAGTCCCAGACGATGGGCTCCCCGTCTCGGGGCAGCAGGCAGAAGCGGGTCAGCTTGTCCATGGCCCAGGTGCCGATGTGGGTGGCGCTGAGGTAGCGGATGTTGTTCATGTCGAAGCACAGGAGCCCGCCCAGCTCGGTCGCCTCGAGCTGTGCCCGCGCCCGCTCCAGGCGTTCGCGGCGCAGGCGCGGATAGTCGATCCGGTCCTCCCAGTCGGTGCCGTTGATCCCGTAGGTACGGCTCACCGTGCTCATCTCTCGAGCCCTCCTCACCAGCTCAGCGTCGGCCGCACAGCTCCCTCGCCGCCTCGACGATGGCGGCAGCGTTGGGCACGGTCAGGTCCTCCAGCACCGGGGAGAACGGGATGGGCACGTGCATGGCCCCGATCCGCTTCACCGGCGCGTCCAGGTGGTAGAAGGCCCCCGCGGTGATGACCGAGGCCAGCTCGGCGGTGAGGCCGTAGCGCTCGTAGCCCTCGTCGACCACGATCACCCGCGAGGTCTTGATCGCGGAGCGGACCAGCGTCTCCTCGTCCAGGGGCACCGTGGTCCGGGGGTCCACCACCTCGGCGCTGATCCCCTCCCGGGCCAGCTGCTCGGCCGCCTCCAGGGCGGCCAGCACCATGCTGCTGGTGGCGACGATGGTCACGTCCTCCCCGGGCCGCTTGATGTCGGCCACGCCGAAGGGGATCGTGTACTCCCCCTCCGGCACCGGCCCGCGCTGCTGGTAGTTCATCTTGTCCTCGAAGATCACGACCGGGTTGTCGTCCCGGATCGCGGTCTTGAGCAGCCCCTTGGCGTCGTAGGGGGTGCTGGGCAGCGCCACCTTGAGGCCGGGGACGTGGCTCACCCAGGCGTGCAGGCTCTGGCTGTGCTGGGCGGCCGAGCGCCGGGTCGCGCCCAGCGTGGTCCGCACCACCAGGGGCGCCTTCAGTTTGCCGCCGGACATGTAGTGGACCTTGGCCGCCTGGTTGACCAGCTGGTCCATGACCAGGGTCAGGAAGTCGCCGAACATGATGTCGACCACCGGGCGCAGCCCGGTCATGGCGGCGCCCAGGCCGATGCCGGTGAAGCCGGCCTCGGAGATCGGGGTGTCGATCACACGCTCGGGGCCGAACTCGTCCACCAGCCCGGTCAGGACCTTGAACGCCGTCCCCGCCTCGGCCACGTCCTCGCCCATGACGAACACCGTGGGGTCGCGGCGAAGCTCCTCGGCCAGCGCCTCCTTGATCGCCTGGCCGAGCGTGATCTCGCGCGTCCCGACCGCCGCGCTAGGCGTAGACATGCTGGCTCACCTCGGACGGGTCGGGATAGGGGGCCTCCAGGGCGAAATCGACGCCGCGGCGCACCTCCGTCATCACCTCCTCCTGGATGCGTTCCAGGCGAGCCGGGTCCACCCCCGCCTCGAGCAGGTGGCCGGCCAGCAGCCGGATGGGATCGCGCTGCTCGCGCCAGGCCCGCTCCTCCTCCCGGGTGCGGTAGGCCCGGTCCACGTCGCCCACGTGGTGGCCATAGAAGCGGTAGGTGTGACAGATGAGGAAGCTGGGGCCGTCGCCCCGCCGGCCTCGCTCCACCGCCTCCCGGGCCGCGGCGTGGACGGCGAGCACGTCCTGGCCGTCGACCTCCCGGCTGGGGATGCCGAAGGCCCGGGGTCGGGCGGTCAGCTCGCCGGCGGTCGTCTCCCGGTAGCTCGTGTACTCGTTGTAGAGGTTGTTCTCGCAGACGTAGATCACCGGCAGGCGCCAGAGCGAGGCCATGTTCATGGCCTCGTAGAGCAGCCCCTGCCCCAGCGCCCCCTCGCCGAAGAAGCAGACCGCCACCTGGTCGGTCCCCCGCCGGCGGGCCGAGAAGGCGGCCCCGGTGGCGATCCCGGCCGAGCCGCCCACGATCGCGTTGGCGCCCAGGTTGTTGCGCTCCTGGTCGGCGATGTGCATGGACCCGCCCTTGCCCCGGCAGTAGCCGGCCTCCTTCCCCAGCAGCTCCGCGAACATGCGGTCCACCGAGGCCCCCTTGGCCAGGCAGTGCCCGTGGCCGCGGTGGGTGCTGGTGAGGTAGTCGTCGTCGCGCAGCGCCATGCAGACCCCGACCGCCACCGCTTCCTCCCCGGCGTAGAGATGGGCCAGCCCGGGCATCCTGGCGCTCCGGTAGAGGTCGTCGACCTGTTCCTCGAAGTGGCGGATGGTCAGCATCCGCCGGTAGGCCGCGAGCCAGGGCTCGGGATCGGCGCGCAGCGCCTCGGCCATCGCCTCCGTCACCCTTCCATCCTCTTCCATCTCATCCTCCGCTCCCACCACGAGCCGGGCCCGCGGCCGTCCTCTCCCGCCGACCGTCCCCCTCCCCGACCGGGAGGCCGTGCTCGACCACCCGCCGGATCTCCTCCTGGACCCTGGTCAGATGCCGCCGCATCAGCTCCCGGGCGGCGGCGGGGTCGCCCGCCGCCACGGCGTCCAGGATCTGGCGGTGCTGCGCCAGCGACCGGCTCGGGCTGCCCGGGATCTGGTAGACGTCGAGCAGGGCTTGGCGGAGCACCTCCCGGATGGCCTTCATCACGTGCACCGCCATGCGGTTGCGGCTGGCCTCGCCCACGGCCAGGTGGAAGCCCAGATCGGCGTCGACGTAATCCTCGCCCGACCCGAGCCCGGCCTCCATCCGCTGCAACCACCGCTCCAGGGCCTGGAGGTCGGCGGCCGTGCGGCGCTCCGCGGCCAGGGCCGCGATCTCGACCTCGAGGATCTGGCGCAGCTCGTAGAGCTGGTCGAGGTCGCCCTCCTCCAGGCTCAGCAGCAGCTGCACCGGGGTGCGCAGCAACTGGTCGTAGTCGGCCACCACGAAGGTGCCGCGCCCCGCCGGCCGGATCAGGCCCACGCTCTCCAGCGTGCGGAGCGCCTCGCGGATGGAGGAGCGGCCCACCCGGTAGGCGCCGGTCAGCTCTCGCTCGGTGGGCACCGTGTCCCCCGGCCTGAGGCGTCGGCCGGCGATCTCACGGAGCAGGTGCTCCGCCACCAGCTCGTAGACCTTCCGTCGCTGGATGGGGGCGTAGGCGGGTCTCCCCGGCCCGCTGCCCTCCGGCACGATCGCGTCCCTCGGCATAGGTCTGCTTGTCCGACACGCAGATCGTAGGGCCGGCCGGCGGGCCGGTCAAGCCTGCGGGCTTCACCGGCTCCCGGCGTCACCGCGGACGGGTCCGGCAGGGCGGCGAACCGGGCTCGGGCGAGCTGCGGAGGCCGGGCCCCGTCGACGACGGAGCCCCTCGGCGCTTACGCCGACCAGGAGAAGGGCGCCGAGAAGGCGCTCCGGCCCTGGTTGTGGAACTCCATGCCGAAGGCGCTGATGCGCGAGTGCACCGGCCTGGCGATGGTGACGGTGCGGTTGGAGGGGTGGAAGACCCCGGTGAGCCGGGTCGGCTCCTCGCCCCCGAGCGCCGGCGGCACGAAGTCCTCGACGGTCACCGCCATCCGGTCGCTCACCTGGACCGAGTGCGTCCGGCCCTCGTCCCGGTACCGGATGGGCGCCCGCTCCACGCCCAGCACCTCGCCCACCAGGGGGGCGAGCGCGGACATGGGACCGCCCATCCGGCCGGTGAAGACCGCGGTCAGCTTGTCGGCCTGCTCCTGGGAGGCCGCCTCGTCGACGACGATGCCGATCCGCCAGTTGCCGTCGAGCATCTGCGCCGGCGTATCCGCGACCAGGGCCACGCTCAGGCCGCTCACGTCCACCCCGTCGATCCGGCCGGAGGCGACGTGGTAGAAGAGGACCACCTGACAGCGGTCGTAGGTGGCCGGGCTCACGAAGCTCGTGACCGTGCACGGGCACACCCAGTCGCAGGAGCAGTTCTCGAAGTAGGTGCCCTCGAGATTCCAGGCCATCACCGGCTCACCTCCAGGATCGTGGCGTCCACGCTACGGGCTCCACCGGCCCAGGGTCAAACCGGCATCGGGCACGCCGACTCTCGGTCGGTGGGCGCCGGGCGGCGCGGGTGGCCCGGGGCCGGTGGCCGCCGGCGAGACCCCGACCCCGCGCCCCACCTTTCCGGCCCTGCGGTCGGCCGAGGGTCGGGTACGGCAGGTGTGGGAGGCGGCTCAGCCGGAGGCCGTCGGCGAGACCTCGACCTCGTAGGCGGACAGGGGGGCCGCCACCGCCTCCAGCGACTTCCCCTCGGCCCCCGAAGGCGACCTCGACCAGGCCGCCGACGATCATGAGGGCCGCCCCCAACAGGTAGGCGGCGCTCAGGTTGACCACCGAGTGGGTGGCGATGATGGCCCCGAAGACGGCCGGGGCCATGGCCCCGGCCGAGGCGAAGAAGAAGGTGATCGACCAGCAGACGGTGATCGTGGTCGCGCTCAGCGCCCCTCGCCAGAACAGCAGCGCGGTGCCGGCCAGAAGGAGCCCGGAGAGGATGTAGGTCCCGGCGATCATGGGCCGGCGCCCCACCGCGTCGAAGGCGTGGCCCAGCACCCAGGGGCCGACCAGGTTGCCCAGGGCGAAGGGGATGATGTAGAGCCCCACCCGGCCCGAGGGCACGTGGAAGTACGTGCTCAGCACCAGGGCCTCGGTGAAGAAGATGGCGTTGTAGAGGAAGGCCTGGGTCACCATCAGGGAGAGGCTGAGCACGGTCCGCCGGGGGTAGCGGTGCACCATCGCCGACACCACGTCGGCGAAGATGTGGAGCGAGCCGTGCTCCCGCTCGGTGTCGATCGTCACCGCGACCCCGGAGGACGGGGCAGCGGGCGCCCGATCTGCTCCTCGACCGTGCGTTCGATCCGGAAGACGATCTGCCGCGCCTCCTCGACCCGGCCGTGGGTCATGAGCCAGCGGGGGCTCTCGGGGACGGTGTGGCGGATCCAGAGCACGACCACGGCGATGATCGCGTCCAGGGCGAAGCAGAGGCGCCAGCCCAGGTCGGCCGGGAAGATCCGCTCGTCGAGGAAGAGCAGGCTGACCGCGCTGCCGAAGATGGTGCCCAACCACCAGCTGCTGTTGATGGAGAGGTCGGTCCACCCCCGCCGCCGGGCCGGGATCAGCTCGTCGATGCGGAGTTGATGGCCGAGTACTCGCCGCCGATGCCCATGCCGGTCAGGGCCCGGAAGAGCGCGAACATGAGGAAGTTGACCGACAGGGCGGAGCGGACGGTGAAGAACGTGTACCAGCCGAGCGTGACCAGGAACCGCTTCTTGCGTCCCAGGCGGTCGGTGAGGAAGCCGAAGACGAAGGCACCGACGATGGCCCGATCAGGTAGGTGGTGGCGGTGAGCTCGACCTCCGAGGCGGTCAGGTGGAGCGTGTTGGCCTGCTCCAGACGCGGTCCGAGGCTGCCCACGATCGTCACCTCGAGCCCGTCCAGCACCCAGGTGATGCCCAGGGCCAGGACGACGATCCAGTGCCAGCGTGCCCAGGGCAGGCGGTCCAGGCGGGCCGGGGTGTCGGTGCGCACGTATCGGTCGCCCAGCACCCTCACCTCGCTCATGCGCGTCACCTCCTTGGAGGAGCCCGGCGCTCCTCACCCGCAGCCCCTCACCCGCGATACGGACGGGAGCGGCCCGACGCCGGCTCTGAACTGGGGTTGGCGGACACGACGAGGGCGCCGGGCCGGGGGCCGCCGGCTCCCCGGTGGCCACGGTCGCACCGACCCGGGCGGCGGGGACGGCGGCGCCACCCGGGTGGGGATCGACCGTGGGTTCGTGGCCCGGGGGTCGGTCGGGGTCGGGGTGGATCGCCCCATCACCTCCGGGCCGGGGCCGCCCCCTCCGTCGCCGTCGGGCGAGGCCCGGCCCCCCGGGCCGAGCCTCACCCTTCCCGACCCATCTCCCGCACACTCTCCGACATGAGCGAGTGGTGGGACGAAGAGGCCTTCGCGGACCTGGCCGAGCGGCTCCAAGGCCGGGGCCTGGACGTGGAGCGGGCCATCGCCGAGGCCTGCCGGCTCCGGGTCGAGACCCCGTCCTGGGGCTACGGGGACAGCGGCACCCGTTTCAGGGTCTTCGGCTGGCCGGGGGCCGCGCGCACCGTCGAGGAGAAGCTGGCCGACGCCGCCCTGGTCCACCGGCTCACCGGCGTCTGCCCCGACCTCGCCATCCACGTCCCCTGGGATCGGGTTCCCGACTGGGCCGGCCTGCGCCGCCGGGCCGAGGCACTGGGGCTCCGGATCGGCGCCGTCAACCCCAACCTCTTCCAGGACGACGACTACCGGCTGGGCAGCCTCTGCCATCCCGACCCGGGCGTTCGCCGCAAGGCGGTCGGGCACGTGGTCGAGTGCATCGGCATCGCCCAGGAGGTGGGCTCGACCGTCATCGGCCTGTGGCTGGCGGACGGCACCAACTACCCCGGCCAGGACTCGATGCGGGACCGCAAGCGCCGGCTGGAAGAAGCGCTGGGCGAGATCCACTCCCGGCTGCCGGCCGAGATGCGACTCCTGATCGAGTACAAGCCTTTCGAGCCGGCCTTCTACCACACCGACCTGGCCGACTGGGGCATGGCGCACGCTCTGGCCGTGGGGCTGGGGTCCAGGGCCCAGGTCCTGGTCGACACCGGCCACCACGCCCCGGGGACCAACGTGGAGCACATCGTCGCCTTCCTCCTCGACCAGGGCCGCCTGGGCGGTCTCCACCTCAACGACCGCAAGCACGCCGACGACGACTTGATCGTGGGCTCGATCAACCCCTTCGAGCTGTTCCTGATCTTCGCCGAGCTGCGCTGGGCCATCGAGGACCCGCGTACCCAGCCCGAGGCCCGCCGGGTCGTCTATATGCTGGACCAGTCCCACAACGTGGAGCCGAAGGTGGAGGCGATGGTGCAGTCCGTGGCCAACGTGCAGGCCGCCCACGCTCGGGCCTGGCTGGTGGACGGCGAGCGACTCCGCCGGGCGCAACGGGAGGGCGACGTCCTCGGGGCCCACCGGACGCTGCTGGAGGCCTACGAGACCGACGTGCGGCCGCTGCTGGCCGAGGTCCGCCGACGCCTGGGCGCCGAGCCGGACCCGGTCGCGGCCTACCGGGCCAGCGGCCACCAGCAGCGGATGGCGCGGGAGCGGACGGGGGCGGGAAGCCAACGGGGC
>DASRBU010000161.1:0-8467 GCA_035653475.1 Candidatus Dormiibacterota bacterium
CGGATCGCCCTCGGGCGTCCGCGACCCAACGGTCCTCGCCTTCCAGGCGCGAGACCCACCAACGGTCACTCACCGCCGGCCCTCCCGCTCGCGCTGGGCCTCCCGCTCCTGGCGCTCGGCCTGACGCCGCCAGCGCCGGGCCTGCTCAGGGTCCCCGATCTCCTCAAACCATTGGGCGAGCGCCCGGCCCCGCCGGGCACAACAGTCCCAGCAGAGACAGACGGGCCGGTGAGGGTCATGCTCGATCCGCAACTCTCCCCCTCCCGGGCGATCGCACCCGGCCTGGTCGCACGGGGGTCGCTCGTCTCCGGCCAGAGGGCGGAGCCGGTGGCCCCACTGCTCGCTCATCACCCCGCCTCCTCGAGCCAAGCGCCGATCTCCCAGGGGCCACCGAGGTTGGCCACCAGGCGCTCGGGCGCATAACCCGAGCACGAGCACGGATCGCCGACGATCCCTGAGCAGGCTCCGTCCGTGCCCCGGTGGGTGCGGTGCTTCAGACGGTCGTGCCCGCACCGGCAGAAGGGGTAGCCGTGGCAGGCCGGGCAGCCCCGTCCGGCGCGCAACGCTTCCAGCTCCCGGTGGTTGAGCTCGTAGCCGTCCAGCTCGTAGCCGTCCTCCATCGAGCCGTCCCAGGGCTCGCTGCAGACCCGGCAGATCACCCTCTCGGCCATCCTTCCTTACGCCCCCTCTCCCCTCTCTAGACCGCGGTGACCGTTCAGCAGGGCCACCGCCTCGGGGCTGGGCCGAGCCGCCTCGAGAGCCGCGGTGATCTTGGCCGCCGTGCGGGCTGCGATCGGCTCACCTGCGAGGGCCCGGTCCGCCGTCGCCCAGGTGATGCCGGCGTGCATCGCGAGGTCCTGGACCGTCCAGAAGCGCAGCTGGCAAGCCTGGAGGAGCCCGGGAAGGCGGACCTTCATGTCTCGGTCTCCTCCGTCCTTCTGAGCGCCCGTCGCAGCGCCCCGCCGAGGACGCCTGTGGGCTGGTCGCTCCCCCACTGCCAGGGACCGAGCTGTGGCGGACGCAGCTCGTCCCTGACCACGGGCGCCGTCCAGATCTCTTCCTTGGTCCCGTCGCTCACCAGGAGCGCCAGGACCTCCTGGCTGCGCGGGTCGTCGGCGAGATCGGTCACCCGCCCCACTGCTTCACCGGGCCGGACCGTCCGGGTCCAGGCCGGCAGCACCATCGCTGCCCGTTCCGCGCCATGGGCGCCCAGCACGACCGGCAAGACGACCTCGGCCAACGCCCGCTTCGCCTCCGAGCTGGTCACGAATGGGCTGAGGTCGGCGACCCCCGACTGCCGGCCCTCCCATATGAGGGCCGGGGTCCACTCCCCGTTGGGGGAGTGGATGTGCCGACCGGCAGCCTCGGCAGCTGCCCGGACGCGAGCCCCGAAAGCCCCGAACTCGTCCGGGTCACCCATCACCCATCACCCCTCTTCCTCCGACTCCGATAGCCGGAACTGGTATCCGGAGGGGCATCGATACCAGCCCCCTCCAATCGGGGTCAGGGTGGAGTCGCCATCGTGGTCCCCCGGGCACTCACGGTCGCGGAGGGCTCCCCGGTATTCGCTCCGGGTCCACACCACCCGGTCGGGGGTCCCATCCGGGTGCCGTGACTCGACGAGGCGCAGCTCGCCCGAGGCGAAGGCCCGGGCGATGATGTCCAGGCCTCTACTCATGCACCTCCTCCACGGGGTCGAGGAAGCGGTACCGACGGCCGGGGACCAGGTCGGTCACGGTTTCCGGGCCGCCTCCACTGCGGATCGTGCGGGCGATCTCCGGAGGCCGGGGGCCTGGCCGGTCACGGCCCCCGGAACCGGCGGCCATCTCGACCATCTCGCTCATCACGATCATTATGATCGCGATGGCCACATCGTGCAACCCTGTGCCGGTACGCTCATTGCGTACATGGCGACCGAGTTGCTCACCGCCGACGAAGCAGCCGAGCTGCTTCGCGTGTCCGGGACGACGATGCGCCGGTGGGCCCGACTGGGCCTCATTCGGTCCATCCGGCTTCCGTCCGGCCAGATCCGCATCCCGCGCAGCGAGGTGGAGCGCCTGCTGCGTGACGGTCCGGGGGTGAGCGCTCCCGCCTCTCCTGCACGTCAGCGGGTCCAACCAGCGGCCGGTGCCAGGCAGGCCATACCCAAAGCCGTCTCCGCTCCAGGCCGCACGGAGCAGTTGCAGCCGCTGGCCGCCGCCATCATCGCCCGCGGCGATCGGGTGCTGATGACCCGGCGCCGGTTCAGGGAGGGCTCGCTGGTCTGGGGCTTCCCGACGGGCGAGTGCGAGCCCGGTGAGACCCCCGAACAGGCGGCGACCCGGGAGGTCGAAGAGGAGGTCGGCCTCACGGTCGCGGTCGAGCGGCGACTGGGCGAGCGCATCCACCCCGTCACCCGCCGCCACATGGTCTACCTCGCTTGCACGGTCCTCGCCGGCGAGGCCAGGCTCATCGACCACGAGGAGCTGGCGGAACTTGCCTGGTGCACGCTCGCCGAGGTCATCGAGCGAGCCGCCCCCGCCGGGGGGCTCT
This sequence comes from Candidatus Dormiibacterota bacterium, assembly GCA_035653475.1. Taxonomy (GTDB): domain Bacteria; phylum Chloroflexota; class Dormibacteria; order Dormibacterales; family Dormibacteraceae; genus CADDZO01. Next base: position 2,533 of record DASRBU010000161.1, read on the forward strand.
ACCCGCCCGTGCAGGAGTACCTCGAGCGGGCGCTGACCCGAGCGCAGCCCTAGGTGGCAGGAGAACCGCTGGTCGAGCCGTAGCTCCAAATCGGCTCGGCACTGGTCGAGCTCCATGCGCAGCACCTGGAGCTCGCGGGGAACCCCGATCGGGCTGATGTCCCCGGAGGCGATGCCGGGGTAGGCCTCGGCGGCAGCCAGAGCCCCCTCATGGGTCCCGGCCCTGACCAGGGTGTAGATCTCCTGGCCGTCCTGGCCGTTCATCCGTGCGCCTCCCCGCGACCGTCGGCCTGACGACCATGCCGTGACGGTCCGGGAACGGTGCGGCGGTTCCCGATGGGGCGATTCCACCCCATCCCACTCATCTGGCAAGCTGCCAGGTGATGCGGGCATCATGCCATCATAGTAGGCGTGCCGCCATCAATCGTCAAGCCCCTCCCTGGCGCACTGCCAGCGGACTTCCTACGCTTGCTGTGTGGAGCCGCTGGACCCCGACCTGCTCGAGCGCCAAGTCATGAACGCCCTAGAGACGGCGCGGCGCCGTGCTGGTCTAACGGCGGAGGAGATGGCCCGCCGCCTCCGTCCTGCCCTCCGCCTATCCGAAGTCGGCCCGGACAAGGTGGCTCGGCACAACTGGTACGACTGGCGCCGCCGACCCCATTCGATCCCGGCCGTGGCCCTGGTCGCCGCCGCGGAACTTGCTGGTGTGTCAGTGGATAGGCTGCTTGGCGCAGGTGGTCAGCCCGATGAAGCCGTCGCCGGCCTTGCAGATCTTCGGCAGCGGGTAGCCCAGCTCGAAGCGCGGATCGAGGGCCTCATGGGGGCGATCGGTCACCGCCCGGCGCCATCCCCCGGCGACGACCTGATGTCCTGGCAGAAGCTGCTCGATCTTTCGCGTCGGCTCGAAGTCCTCGAGGGTGAGGTCAGGGCCGCCGGTGCCAGCCTGGCCCGGATCATCAGTGCCCTCGACCAGGCCGGCTTGTGGCCCCTGGCCGAGCAGCGGAAGGCAGTCGAGAAGGGCGAAGCCGAGACCAGCAGCTGATCAGAAGATGGGGGAAGTCGTTCACCATCCTCGGTTGCGGCATCCGGAGCGGAGTCCGGATGAGCTGGTGAGGTTGCGGCAGGCGAGCGGCCTGAGCCCGTCGGCCTTTGCCCACGCGATAGCGAAAGAGCTCGGATGGCAGTTCGGGGTCGGAACCTATCTGTCGTGGGAGCGCGACGTGCTCCCGCCAGTTGAGGTCATGCGTGTTGCCGCCAGAATCGCTGCCCAGGGACACGGCGAGGAGGCTCGACCACAGGGCGCTGCTGTTGAGCCGAGGCCGAGTCCAGATCTGGACCCCGGGTCGTGGTCGGGTAGCACTGCCGCCGATTCCGCCATGGTGACAATCGATGCCTTTCGTGTCGTCGATCGCCGGATTGGCGGCGGATATCTGTACACGGCGGTCATCTCCTACCTGAAACATCATGTCGGTCCGCGCCTCCTGGCAGGCGGCCGGAACGTGTTCGCGATAGCAGCGTCGCTGACCGGAATGGCAGGATGGATGGCGCACGATGCAGGCCGCCAGCGTACGGCCGCCATGCACTTCGAGCAGGCTGGCCGTCTCGCGCGGGCGGGCGGTGTCGAGGACTTGGCTGGCGACATCGACGCCGCCCAAGCACACCTTGCACTGTACTTGGGCAAACCAGCAGATGCGCTCGCCATCGCTCAGAGGGGCCGGCAACATGTCTCCAGGGCTCCAAGGTGCTCGGGTCTTGTCGCGCGGCTCCTTGCGATGGAGGCTTGCGCGGCCGCGACGCTTGGGCGCAAAACCGAAGCGTTGCGGCTCCTTCACCGCTCCGAAGTTGAGTTGAGCCGATCTGAAGATCCGTCACCGCTTGTCAGTCCCTACGATGAGGCATCGCTCGCGAGCGAACGGGCCAGATGTCTGTACCTATTGGGTGACCACTCGGCGGCACGACAGTCCGCCGAACACGTCCTCGCGATCCGGCCTAGCGATCACGTGCGGAGTCGAGCATTTGCGCAGTTGTCCCTTGCTCTGATCGCGATGGCTGGGCCTCGGCCAGACGTGGTCAAGGCGAGCACCATCGGTATGAAGGTTCTGCACGGGAGCATGGCTCTGGCATCGGCACGTGTCGTACACCAGCTCGACGAGCTGCGTCGGCTCTTGATGCCGCACCGAGCCGTGCGGGAGGTCGCGGACTTCCTCCAGCAGGCGGAGACGATATTGCCCCAGATGAAGATCACATACCAACTGCTCGACCGCGGAGAATTGGCAACATGAGTGAGCCGCCGCTGTACGAGCGAGATCCCGAAGCGTGGAACAAGTACCTCGCCGAAGGCAACGTCAAGCAAGCGCGGAAGCGGGTGGCGGTGGATGCCCTGCTGCGGGATCGCAATGGCCGGGTCCTGGTTGTAAAGCCCAACTACAAGCCCGGCTGGGACCTGCCCGGAGGCATGGTGGAGGCGAACGAGGCGCCGGTCGATGGGCTCCGGCGCGAACTGGCCGAGGAACTCGGCTTGCACGTTCCCAGTTTCCGCCTCCTCTGCATCGATTGGGTGCCTCCCCACGGACCCTGGGACGATCAGTTGTCGTTCATCTTCGACGGCGGGGTGGTCACGACGAAGGTTCGGGTCTCGGCTTCCGACAGCGAGCTGACCGAGGTTCGCTTCGTCGATCGGGGTGAATTGAGGTCGCTGCTCCGCGATCGACTCTGGCGGCGGACGGAGGTTGCGCTCGACGTTCTACAGCGCCAGGCATGTGCTCGCTATCTGCACGATGGAGTCCCGCCAGCGGGCGTCGATTTCGGGGAAGTCATGCGGTAGCGGAGCTCCGCCACCCGAGCGTGATCGCTCCTGAGCGGATGGCTGTCCCTCGCATCGAGGCGATGGTCCGATGACTGCTTCACACTTCGGCAATGCCGCCGAGGAGGGAAGGGAGCGGCAGGGTTGGTTCGTCGGGCACTTCATGCCCGAGGGCGATCTGCGCCGATCCACAGAGGTGGAGCTGAAATGGAGCATCTATCTGGCCGGGGACGAGCGCGCCAACTGGGTGGACACGGAGACCAGAACCACCGTGGTGCTTCTGATCGAGGGGCGGTTCCGTATCGAGCTCTCCCACGGAACCTATGTGCTCTGCAAGCCTGGAGACTACGTCATGTGGGGTCCAGGGATCGGGCATTCGTGGCGAGCTGAGGAGGACTCCGTTGTCTTGACCATTCGCTGGCCGAGCAGTCGCGAGTATCGCCTTGGCAGCCCTCGTCCGAGCGTGGACCCGCAGCGCTCCGACGCCCCCTCGTCGATGAGTCCGGCGCATGGCTGAGAGGCTACCGCCAACCTGCTCCGTGACCGCCTCCATCGTCATGGTCGAGCGCTGTGACCACCTGGTGGCGGTCTGGGACGGCAAGCCGGCGCGGAGCTTCGCCGGGACCGCGGACGTGGTGGCCTACGCTCGGCAGCTTAAGGTGCCCGTCACGGTCATCTGGCCCCCTGGGGCGGCTCGCGTATCGGCATGAGCGACGATCGCCCTCCCCGGACCATCATCAGTCACGCCCCCTGGTCGGGCCGGATCATGGCGGTCCGCGTGGACCGGCTCGAGCTACCCAACGGGGCCGTGGTGGAGCGAGAGGCGGTCCGACACCCGAAGATCGCGGCCGTGGTCGCGCTCGACGAGCAGGAGCGTGTGCTGCTGGTGCGCGAGTATCGGCACCCAGCGGGGAAGACCTTCCTGCAGATCCCGTCCGGCATTCGGGAGCCGGGTGAGGAGGCGGCCAGCTGCGCCCGGCGAGAGCTGATCGAGGAGACCGGCTACGACGTCCGGAGCCTCGAGCACCTGGCCGGCTTCTATCCGAGCCCCGGCGTGTCCAACGAGTTCGTCGACCTCTTCCTGGGAACCGAGCTGGTCCGCGTCGGTTCGCCACAGCCGGAAGGTGAGCAGGGCGTGCTGGAGCAGCTGAGGTTACCGCTCAAGGAAGCGGTACGCAGGGTGCTCTCGGGGGAGCTGCTCGACGGCAAGACGATGGTCGGTATCCTCCTGTGCTCCCACCGGCTAGCGGCTCCCGGTGGCCCCCGGCGATAGCCGGTCCGAGGGCTGCGGGCCGCTCCGAGGATGACGAGTTGAGCGGAGCTGCCTTTGGTGCCCGGGGCGGCACCCCCCTCAGTATCCCCACTGCGGTCGCAGGCCCCATCTCCTCGATGAGCAGCCCCGCGTGCAGAAGCCGCTCAACCAAGTCCTCCCACCACCGATTTTGACGCAGGGCAGGGTCTCCAGGGCCAGGAGAGGGTGCATGGGATGCAGGGGATGCATGGGATGTTTCCAACCGTTTCGTTGTAGACGCGGCGTAGGAACATGGGCTGTGTAGACTCTTCCCCCGCCCTACATCATTCCGGTTGCAACTATCCCATGCATCCCATGCAGGCTTCTTTACCGCCTGATCGGGAGAATTTTGACGCAATGAGTCATAGCCGGCCTTCCAATAGAGGCCAGTCAGGTTTGGGCCGGCAACCTGAAGCCTCTCCGTGCCGACGAGCCTGAGCAGCTGGGTGGCACCAACACCACGCCCGACCCGGTTGGGCAGCCGCTCGGTGCTCTCGGAAGCTGCCTGGCCATCGGCGACACAGCTAACGCGACGGCGCGCGGGATTCCCATCGAGGACTCGCGAATCGACCTCAAGGGCTGCATTGCACCGGAGGCGACACTGATCCCGTGACTGCCGACGATCCCCGGGCAGCTCACCGTAGCCCTGGCGGGATCTCGCCCTCCGATAGCGTCGGGGCACGTCGCCGGGAGCGAGGGGCGGCCGGCGTTCGGTCCCGGCGCCGCCGGTCTCCGAGGTCGCGCCCCAACTCGCCGTTCCGGCTCGCTGGTGCGACCTTGCCCACCCGCTCGGCCCGGGCCGGCGTCCAGGCCATCCCGTTCTGCCCATCCGGGCGGCCAGAACGGTCCACGCCGCCCTCCGCGGCTCCACCCGCAGCCGCGGGTCCTGCCAGCCGCAGTCGGTCGTCCTGGAGCCGGTCGCGGCGCTCAAGTCCCGTCGCGCCCACCTGAGCTGCCCCGTTGCGCGGCTCGTCCACCTCCTCACCTCGGCTAGCCTCCCGGACCCGGTTCAGCCTCGTTTCTGGCTGAGCCCGCACCGGCCCACTTGCCCTCGCGACCCGGTCACCAATGCAGTTCCAACACGGACTCCCCCGGCATCCGGCCGCTGCCCTGAGCGACCGCGACTGGCAGCCTCCGACTCACCCCGCCAGCTGCATCCCGGCGCGCCGCTCGGCCGGGTCCGTCTCCCGCCAGCACACCTCCACGCGTCGGGGATCGAACGTCGGCCGCCCGGGCTGGAGGGCGGGATGCACCACGACCCGTTCGAGCACCGCCGTGAGCACCGCCCGCCGCTGATCGAGGGTGAGCTGCGGCCAGCTCGTCCGGAGCTGGCCCGGCCGATCCAGGTAGGGCTCCATGGTGGCGAGCGCCGTCAGCCGGCTCAGCCGCCGGCGGACGTCCGCCTGCTCGGCCTGGATGGCGGCGCTGGCCTTCTCCAGGGCACGCGGGGAGAGCGCTCCCCGGGCGTAGGCTTCGGCGGCGGCGTCCAGCCGGCGGTCCAGCTCCTCCAGCCGTGCCACCAGGGCCCCGGCGTCGCGGTCACCTTTGAGCGTGCGCGGTTCCGAGGAAAGGCAAGCCTTCCCGTAGCCATCCACCTGGTGGGCCAGACAGGGGTCAGTGCCGGTTGGCGTCAAAAATGGCGTCAGCCGGTTGGGGTCGGGCTCGGGGCAGCCTTCCCACAGCCAGGCTCCGAATTCGGAACTGGCGGAGAGGGTGGGATTCGAACCCACGATGGGGTTGCCCCCATAGCGGTTTTCGAGACCGCCGCCTTCAACCGAGCTCGGCCACCTCTCCGGGGTGGTTCGTCGAGAGGCGGATGGCGGTCCCGACCGGATTCGAACC